>ONXT01000166.1 GCA_900321845.1 uncultured Bacteroidales bacterium
ATCCGCGCATTCGTACTGCCCGTGGAAAAAATGATGTGAGCCGCCATGTCCTTCCCTCCCCGCAAAATCCTCATCGTCGATAAGGCCTCCCCGTCGCTCGCCAACGACCTGCAACAACATGGCTTCGTCTGCGAAACCAGGATGGACATCTCCTACGACGAGTTCCTCCACCTGCCAGACGACCTCTACGGACTCGTCATCCGTAGCCGCTTTGTTGTTGACAAATCGCTGATTGACAGCAAGTCACATCTTCGATTTATTGCGCGGCTCGGCTCCGGCGTGGAGAACATCGATACGCATTATGCCGAAAGCAAGGGCATTTGCTGCATCAGCACGCCAGAAGGCAATGCGCAAGCGGTGGCAGAACATGCGCTCGGACTGCTTCTCGGCGCACTCAAGAACATTCCCCGCGCCAATGATGAAGTCCGCGACGGAAAGTGGCTGCGGGAACGCAACAAGGGACACGAAATCGCCTCCCGCACCATCGGCATCATCGGCTACGGACATACCGGCCCCGCCTTCGCAAACCTGCTGAGGAATTTCGGCTGCGGAATCTACGTTTACGACAAATTCCGCCACGATTTGAGCCATCTCGATATCCCCTATATTCATATTGTCCCTTTGGAAACCATCCTGCAAAGATGCAATGTGATTTCACTTCACGTCAATTATCTGCCTGAAAACAAGTACCTTGTAAACGAGGATTTCTTATCGAAAGCCCAAGACGGCCTCATTCTCATCAACACCTCAAGGGGCAATGTGGTGGACACGCAAGCGCTGGTCAAGAATCTGAAGAGCGGAAAAGTAGGCTATGCCTGCTTGGATGTTCTTGAATATGAATCAGTTAACTTAAAAAACACCCCCATAGAAGCTTGGGAGCCGGCGATGCGTGAATTGGCAGGGATGGACAATGTCATCCTCACCCCGCACATCGCTGGACAAACCTACGAATCAGAACAAAAGCACGCGGACATTGCCGTGCGCAAAATCCTACAAATCGACGAATGAAACTCTTTCCCCGCCTTCTTCGCTACCTTCTCCCCTACAAGAAAAATATCGCACTGATTTTTCTCTTCAATATTGTTTACTCCGTTTTTTCCGTTTTCTCCCTCACGATGGTAGCCCCGTTTCTGTCCGTGCTTTTCGGAAACGGCGAAATGGTGACCACACGGCCCAAGTTCGACGGCTCTGTTGCCTCCATCATGGATACTTTTTATTATTACATGGGCGGCATCATCCACGAGCACGGCATTTTCGCCGCACTGATTTTCATCGCGGTGTCAATGATCGTGCTGATTTTCCTCTCCAACCTCTTCCGTTACCTCGGACTTTACAACGAAGCCCCGATTCGAGCCGGCTTCGTCAAAAACATCCGCCACGACATCTACCACAAAATGCTGATTCTTCCGCTTTCGTTTTACAATAAGAAGAAAAAAGGCGACATTCTCAACCGCATCGGCTCCGATGTGCAGGAGGTGGAGTGGTCTATCGTGTGCAGCATCCACATGCTCTTCCGCGATGCCCTGATGGTGGTGGTTTTCCTTTTCTGCTTATTTTCAATCAATTACAAACTCACATTACTCTCCTTAATCGTTCTGATCCCCGTCAGCCTGCTGATTGCCGCCATCGGGAAAAGCATCAAGCGCAACTCGGCGGAGGCACAGCAGATTTTAGGAAGAATGAGCTCCGCATTCGATGAAGCCATCAGCGGACTGCGCATTATCAAGGGATACAACGCCATCAATGCGACATACGAGAATTTCAGTCGCGCCAACGACCGTTTTTACGTGCTGAACCGTAACATTTTCCGCAAAAAAGAGCTGGGTGCTCCACTGGTGGAATTCCTCTGCATTCTTGCCATGATTCTGATTCTGGTCCTTGGAGCCGGCTTCGTTCTGAAAGAAAACGAAATCCAGACCGAATTCTTAATCATGTTCGTTGTGATTTTTGCGCGCGCGATTCCGCCGGCGCAAAGCATCGTCTCCTCATATTACACCATACAAAAAGGTATGGCATCTGCCGACAGAATCTATCAAATCATTGATGCCGAAGAAGTTATAGAAGAAGACAAGCACCCGATTTCCAAAAAGACGTTTGACGACAAAATTGAATATGAACACGTTTTCTTTTCGTACGACGAGAGCGGGAAGTCGGAAACGCAAGTTCTGAAAGATGTGTCTTTTACCATTGCAAAGGGAGAAAATGTTGCTTTGGTAGGAGGATCCGGGAGCGGGAAGTCAACGATTGTTGATTTGCTGCCACGCTTTTACGATATTCAGAAAGGGAAAATCCTGATTGACGGGA
Source organism: uncultured Bacteroidales bacterium (assembly GCA_900321845.1). Taxonomy (GTDB): domain Bacteria; phylum Bacteroidota; class Bacteroidia; order Bacteroidales; family WCHB1-69; genus UBA1756. The sequence goes on from ONXT01000166.1 coordinate 2,305, forward strand.
TTGAAAGCAACAAACTGGTCATCAAGGATTTGCGGAGCCTTTTCGGTATTGTAAACCAGGATGTCACCCTATTCAACGACACGGTTTACAACAATATCGCGTTTGGCATGGAGCATTCAACTCCGCAAATGGTGGAAGCGGCGGCAAAGGCTGCCTTGGCGCACGACTTCATTATGGAGATGGAAAACGGCTACGACACGATTATCGGCGACAGGGGGATGAAGCTGTCGGGCGGTCAACGCCAGAGGCTGAGCATTGCCCGCGCCTTTCTGCAGAATCCGCCCGTGCTGATTCTTGACGAAGCGACCTCCGCCCTTGATACCGAGTCGGAATACCTTGTACAACAGTCGATTCAGAAACTGATGGAAGTGCGCGAGCAAGCAAAGTCAGCACAAACCACCATCATCATCGCGCACCGACTTTCCACCATCCGTAACGCCGACCAGATTTTGTTCGTCCATGACGGGCAGATTATTGAGTGCGGCACCCACGACGAGCTCATGGCCCAAGCCGGGGAATATGCAAAGTTCTGCAAGTTGCAGAATATGGAGTAACTTGAAGAAGACAAGGAACTAAAAACGCGTCAACCTATCTTAAGTCAATGCTCATTAATCATTATTTTAGTACTTTTGCAGCAACATTATGGCACGGATTATTGCAATTGATTACGGACAAAAACGCGTGGGGTTCGCAGCGACAGACGAGTTGAGAATTTGCGCAAATGCACTTGATACAGTGCACGTTACGCAGGCATTCGACTATCTCAAGAATTATGTGGAGAAGGAGAAGGTAGATGTCATCGTGATTGGCGAACCGCGGAAATTAGACAATACTCCTTCCGATTCCACCCGTTTCATTGAACCATTTGTCAATCGCGTCAAAAAAGCGTTCCCCGCTATCCAAATCGTACGAGTGGACGAGCGTTTCACCTCAAGAATCGCTTTTCAAACGATGATTGATGCCGGGCTCAAGAAGAAAGAGCGGCAGAACAAAGCGCTCGTGGACAAAATCAGCGCCACAATCATCCTACAGACGTATTTGCAACAACTTGATATTCAAAACAATAGAAACAACACTGAAATATGATTTTACCTATCACACTTTTTGGGAATCCCGTTTTGCGCAGAGAGACGCAAGATGTTGATATGAGCAAGGAAGAATTGGCCGAGCTGATCGCCAACATGTTCGAAACGATGTACAGTGCAAACGGCGTGGGCCTTGCTGCACCGCAAGTCGGGATGTCGCTCCGTCTCTTTGTGATTGATTCAGAGCCGTTTAAGGAGATGTACCCTGAAGAGCCGACGCGCAAGCAGGCCTTTATCAACCCGAGAATCACCCAACGGTATGGCGAGGAATGGGCATTCAACGAAGGCTGCCTCAGTCTGCCCGACATTCACGAGGACGTCATGCGCCCCTCCACCATCGACATCACCTATTTGGATGAGAATCTCGTTGAAAGACAGGAGACTATCAGCGGCGGCGCAGCCAGAATCATCCAACATGAATACGACCACCTTGAAGGCATGGTGTTCACAGATCGGCTCTCCAATCTGAAGAAGATGATCTTGAAACGCAAACTCACCGACATCGCAACCGGCAAAAAAACACCCGCCTACAAGTTCAAAAGAAACAAATAAATCCGCCTCAGAACACTTATTTATGATGAAAAGAACACTCACCCTTCTCCTTTGTGCGCTGGTACTGTTTTCCTGCAAGAAAAATGCCGCACAACAACCTGACAACCAGATAGTTGAAACGAAATCCGTGGCAATCGACTATAGCAAACCCGAAAACTTGATTGCCCTGTATAAAGAGTCGGATTCGTTGCTGCATATAGGTAAAATCGACACGTCGAAAATGCGTCTTTATATTGAAAACGCAACGGAATACGCACTGAAATACCCATCTGACACACTCTGTCCTGCCTTTCTCTACTTTGCCGGTGTTTTCCAAATGCAAGTGGCATTTTCAAACCAAGAGGAAGAAGCCAGACAACAAGGTGCATCCGAAGCGGTTGCAATCTTCAATTCACTAATCGCGCAATACCCTGATTATCAAAATCTTCCGAACGCTTATTACTATAAAGCTCAAATCTACGAAAATTTAGGAAACACGACGGATGCCGAAAAAGAGTACCGCGAACTGGTGCGCCGCTACCCCAAAAGCGACATCGGCAGAAGCACCGCTGAATACTTGAAAGTTGGCGGATTTGAAAAGTCAGCCGATGAAATCTGGGAAGAGATTCAGAAAAAGAATTCAGCGCGCTAATCCAAGACTTTACGATAGATAGACATGAGTTTGCGCGCAATGGCCTCATCCGAAAAAAGCCGTAGATATTCCGCGCTTTTTTGGAGCATATGGGCACGTAAATCACTGTTTGACAAAACCTTGCAGATTTTATCCGCCAATTCTTCCGCATTGTCGGGCGAAACATAAAGGCTGCCCGGTCCCCCACTCTCTTCCAAACAGCTGCCAGTGGCGGCAATGACTGGCACACCGCTATGCATCGCTTCCAAAATGGGGATGCCAAAACCCTCAAACAAAGAGGGATAAACAAAAAGGGAGGCGGACTGGTAAATGGCGGGCAGGTCAGTAAAAGGGACATCCGATAAAATCATCACGCGCTTTTCAAGTCCGTGTGAAGCAATGAACTGGCGGAGCACATCGGCATACTTCGTATTAACACCAACAATAACCATTTGAAAATCAATGTTTTTCAAGGCCATTGACTGCAATATTAACAACTGGTTCTTACGTTTCTCCAATGCCCCTACATTCAGTATAAATTGGGCCGGCAGGTGGTATTTTTCCCGCACTTGCGCCTTTTGTTCCGCCGTCACTTCGTGGTTAAAAACAGGATTGCAACCTTGGTAAACCACCGTGATTTTATCCTCGGGTACGCGCGCCAGTTCAATCAAATCACGCTTCGTCTGCTCACTGATAGCGATGATGTGATTCGCGATTTCGCAACTATGCAAATACTTTTTCTCATATAACTTCCTGTCTATGAAGGGATACAGATTCGGAAATTTCAGAAAAATCAGGTCGTGCATCGTCACGACACGCTTCAAACGCGTCTTCTCAATACCGCGCGGCAATTCATGGCTCAAACCGTGATAGATATCCAGATTGGATTTCTCTGCCAGTTTTGCCAAAGAAAAAGTTCTCCAGAATGACGGGAAAGTTCTATCAAAAAAAGCCTCGGGCTGAATGACGGAGCTGTTGTCAGGGACGGTGAACAGTATATCATCTCGCTTCGAAGGCGTAAACAGGACATATTGATTTTCAGGATTTTGCGCAGCAAGAATACGAATTGTATCGCGACTGTAGTTGCCTAATCCGCGCGTATTGTTGAAAGCCCGCTTGGCATCGAATCCTATTCGCATATTTGTCTATGATTATTATTCAATAATTATTCAGGAAATCATTGCAGATGATCCTGCTTTTTTAACAAGGCGATAAAAAGCCTGAATTTCAGTCCGCACTTCTGAAGGAACGACAAATGCGGTTCGGGGGCGATGCGCGGAGGCGTTTCTCCAAGATGTAAAAATTTGTGCATGAACAAGTTGGATGAGATTTTCCATTTTGAGAGGAACATCTCGCGGCCTTTGTTTTTTTTCATTCTCCGAGTTGAGACGCACCCGAAATGATAGACGAGGCTCTCCCCCACCCCGATAAAGGTGCGTACGCCGACCTGCCACAATTTCATTGAAAGGTCGGGATCGGAATACATACCAGGGCTGAACTCCACACTCATGCCCCCGACCAAATCCCACAGTTCAACAGGCACCAAGTTCGGCGGCCAAGTGCTCCCCATCCAGTCGGGACGAGTGAGGCGGGGCAGGTCGGACAGCAGTTCCCGTTCCATGAAATGATCGGGAGAATCCCCGTAATTAGCTATTACACAGCAAGGATTGCTGCCGCTTCGCTCAATCATGGTGCCCGAAAGCATAAACCACGGGGAGGGCTGCTGCGAGGCAGCCTGCCAGAGTTTGGAATCCCATTGCGGGCAAAAATACATGTCGTCGTTGGCGTAAAGGATATAGGACGTGCGCACCAGCTGGCGGCAGGCATTGAGTCCGTAGCAAATTCCGATATTGACGGGGGAATAAACGAAATCGATATCCTCCTGTGCCTTCACCCAAGCCAGCGTGCCGTCGCTGCCTTCGTTGACCATCACAATCAGTTGATGCGGATACGTTGAATTTTCGCGAAGGCTACGAATACATAACTGCAAGTATTTCAGGTTGTTCCACGAAGGGATGACGATACTGAACTTGCAATTCTCCGATTGGAAGCGCGATTTTTTCTGGATAAGAGGTTGCATGGCGGCTATTTATGTGGGTGGGAAAATTGTCGAATCAAACGGTATTTCTCGAAGATATTGTCGATGGAATTGATTTTGCAGATAGTCCAGCCAGCGCTGCCGTCGAGGAAGCCCATTTTGAACAGATAGTCACGCACGAAACGCCAGCCAGCGTGAAGGAAGCCACCGATCGCCGAAGCACGCCTGCCAGCTTCGACGGCTTCTTCTGCGGAAAGGCGTGCAAACTTGCGGGCCTGACGACGATGCTCTTCCTCACTGTAAAAACTGTAATGCAGCAAATCGCCGGACAAATGCACCGTTGAAAAACCATCAGGAATCTGCAAGGTTTCGTGTACTTTTTTCCCAATCCAATGCACATCACGTCTGTTAAAAATGCGGATTTTCGTGTCAGGATACCAGCCGCCATGATGGATCCACTTTCCGCAGTAATTCATCAAGCGATTCATATTGAATACCTTACGCTCGATATTCTGCGACTTTATGGCCAGAATGGAGGCTTGCAACTCCTCCGACAATGCCTCATCCGCATCAATGGAGAGTATCCAGTCGTTCGACGAGAGCGAATTGGCAAAATTCTTCGTTTCGATGTATCCCTGCCACGGACGAGCGACAAAGACAACGGGGAATTGCCTGCAGATGGACTCCGTCGCATCGGTGGAACAGGAATCCACAACGACGATTTCATCGGCAACCGGCATCAACGACTCCAAACAACGTCGGATATTCCGCTCTTCGTTAAGCGTGATTACAACCGCTGTCAATTTGTTTGTTCTCATCCGGCAAGCCCTCCTATTTATCTGATACTCTATAACTTAGGGATTTTGATGAAGAATTCAGTGCCGACATTCTTCTCCGTCTTAAACGAAATTTCGCCTTGGAAGCCCACGACAATATTCTTTACTATCGGCAGACACAAACTGTACCCGCAATTGGAAGAAGAGAATTGCACAGAGAAGACCAATGCGAGATTCTCCTCGTCCAATCCCCTGTCATTCGCAGCAAAATGCAGCAACCAATAGCGGGTGTCGGCATCTTCCTGCAGCGAAATCACCACCGACAATTTGCCGTTTTCATTTCGGTTGTTATCGGCATTCATCACCAGATTTTCAAGCATTTGACGGAAGAGTTTTTTGTCAACCATCGCATGGAAATCGTGCGATTCATCAATTTGAACCGAATAGTTGGTATTCAAGTTTCCGTAGAGGGTGCTTTGGAAATCCAGCAGCAGCGTTTTGAGGTTTTCAATTCTATTGATGCTCTGTTGAGTGGAGGCGAATTGCGAGAAAATGTCCGCCACCTCAGTCAGGACATCCACCTGATGGAGGATTTCTTCCGTCGTATCCGTCAACCTTTTATCGAAATCGGGACGTTGATTCTTCCATGCGCGCTCAAGCATCTGCATTTTCAGGCGCATGGGGGTAAGCGGATTCTTGATTTCATGCGCCACCTCCTGCGCCATATCGCGCCAAGCCGTTTCACGTGCAGATTTCGCCAACTGCTCGGCATCCTTTCTCAACTCCTCGACCATCCGGTTGTGTTCCTGAATCAGCTTCCCAATCTCCTCGTTCTCATCCCAATCCAAACGAATCGGAGAGTTCTTCCCCCTTCGCACTGCCAATGCTTGTCGCACGGAGCGCATTGAACGCGAAACAATAAAGTAAATCAGCAACGAGGCAAGGAACGACAGCAGAATCATCAGAGAATAAAGCCGTAGATATTTGGAAATCCATATTGATTTCTCGAAATCAATGATGTAGGCATTCTTCACATCCTTACAGCTGGCATAGCCGATTGTGGCGCCATTTGGGTCGACAATCACTTTATAAATAGTAATAGCCGTCACATTGCCTTCCCTGACTGTACTATAATAATAGGGATAATTCCGGGCGAAGTGCTTCTTCGCCTCCTCTGTGAGTTGCAGGCCGGAGCTCAGCGCCTGCTTGTCGGATGAGAGGAAAACCTTGCCATTTTTATCATAAAAATTGATTTGGACATGGAAGTCGCGGGAAAGCTCTGTCAATCGGTGATTACAGACGGCAACACTATCGGGATACATCTTTGAGACCCGCTCGAAA
>ONXT01000106.1 GCA_900321845.1 uncultured Bacteroidales bacterium
CTTCATCAGTTCGTTGTGTTGTTCGCGGGTTTCGGTTGGATAGCCCGAAATGAGTGTGGAGCGGATGGCGATTCCCGGCACTTTTGCACGGATGCGTTCCAGCAACCGGTATGTCTGGGCAGGCGTTCCCCCACGGTTCATGCTTTTGAGGATTTCCTCGCTGATGTGTTGGAGCGGAATATCGATGTACCTGCAAATATTTGAGTACTCGTTCATTACGTCCAGAATCTCGTAGGGGAAATTAATCGGATAAGCATAATGCAGGCGAATCCATTCAATTCCCTTCACCTGGGCGATTTTCCGGAGGAGCCGTTCCAAGTCTCTGCGCTGGTAAAGGTCAAGTCCGTAAGCGGTGAGGTCCTGCGCAATCAGCATCAGCTCCTTAACGCCGCGGGCAGCAAGTTTCTCCGCCTCATCCACCAACAGCTCCACCGGCTTCGACACCTGCTTGCCGCGTATGAGCGGGATCGCGCAATAGGAGCATTGGCGGTCGCACCCTTCGGAAACCTTCAGGTAGGCATAGTGGGAGGGGGTGGACAAAATCCTGTCGGAGTGGGCAAGCAAATCGAATTTGGGAGTGCGCAGCAGCTCGCCCAGCTTGGCGAACGGATAAACCCCGTCCACTTCGGGAAGCGACTCGCGCAAGTCGTTTTCATAGCGCTGCGCCAAGCAGCCAACGACGAAGACCTGCTTGATTTGCCCCGCTTTTTTCCGTTGAATTTGCAAAAGAATCTCATCAATCGCCTGACTTTTAGCATCTTGTATAAAAGAACAAGTATTGATGACCACGGCATCAATACCCTCCTCGGCGGTTGAATTGTGATATACAACGTGACCGGATTTTGTTAATTGGGCTGCCAGAACTTCCGAATCAACGTTGTTCTTAGAGCAGCCCAATGTAATGATATTTATCGTCATGCGATTTGAAATCGTTAAGTGACTGTAAATAGGGGAGTTTAGCCCTTATAGAAAGGCATTTTTACGGTGATGGCCTTCAACAGTTTGCCACGGATTTTGATGAAGATTTCAGTGTCAACCTTGGCGTATTCGGCTTTGACCCACGCGGTACCGATTGATTTTTGGACGGAAGGACCGAAGGTGCCGGAGCGAACGATGCCGATGTTGTTGCCTTCCGCATCGCAAACCTCATATTCCAAGCGCGGAATACCACGGTCAATCATCTCAAAACCAACGAGTTTACGTTTCAAACCATCGGCTTTCAGTTTCAGCATGTAGTCCTTATCGATGCAGTCTTTGGCGTTCAATTTGGTGATCCAGCCCAAACCGGCTTCGATAGGGGAGATGGTGTCGTCGATTTCGTGTCCGTAGAGGCAGAAACCCATTTCCAGACGGAGCGTGTCGCGCGCACCCAGACCAATCGGCTTAATGTCGAATTCCTTGCCGGCTTCGAAAACAGCGTCCCAAATCTTGAAGGCGTCTTCGTTTTTGAAATAGATCTCGCATCCGCCAGCTCCAGTATAGCCAGTGGTTGAGAAGATCACGTTCGGAATACCAGCAAAGGTGATGGTCTTCGTGGTGTAGTATTCCATGTCGATGACACTGGCATCCGTCAGCTTCTGCATGGCCTTGAGAGCCAGAGGACCTTGGATGGCAAGCTGGGAAATCTGCTCGGAAATGTTGGCGATTTCAGCACCGAATTTTTCATTCTGCTTGCTAACCCACGCCCAATCCTTGTCGATATTTGCAGCGTTTACAACCAGAAGATAGTCATTTTCAGCAAGATTGTAAACCAAAAGGTCATCCACAATGCCGCCTTTGCCGTTCGGGAAGCAGGAGTATTGAACCTTGCCAGGGTAAAGAGCGGACACATCGTTGGAGGTGATGTATTGCAGCAACTCGAGGGCCTTGGGACCCTTAACGGTGAATTCGCCCATGTGGGAAACGTCAAAAACGCCCACTTTAGAACGAACATGCAAGTGTTCTGCACTCACACCTTCGTATTGCACAGGCATCCAATAACCCGCAAATTCCACCATTTTAGCACCAAGACTTTCGTGCGTCTTTTCAAAAACAGTTGTTTTCATAGTTTTAACTGATTATAATTAAGTGATTTATAAATAAATGTATTTCAAAAAACCGCTTTTTTAATATTACGTGCAAAATTACGCTTTTTTTTCAGAAGTTCAGCGGTGAATTGAAAATAATAATGTATTTTTGCACGTTATTTGTTGAAATAATTTTAATCCAAAATATTATGAAGAAAATTACATTAATCCTCCTGTCAGTCATGCTCTTAGGACTGACCAACATCTATGCGCAAAAGAAAACCGGCTACACCATCAAGTCAAAAGTCACTGTTGATGGCATCACCGATCCCAACGTCTTGGCACAATTGCCCGAAGAAACCGTTGAATATATGTTAGGTAACTACACGAAATCGGTCATGTCGATGCAAGGTGTCAATGTAATCACCATTACCAACGGAACCGAAAAGTCGGTTACCATGATCTACGACATCACCGGCATGGGCAAATATGTCATCGATATCACCAATGAATCCGCGGAATCTTCCAAAAACATAGACATTAAATACAACTATACGGGTGAAAAGAAAGACATCGCCGGCTATAGCTGCGAAAAAGTCATCGTAACGATGACGAACTTGGAAGATGACGAAACCAACGAGCTGACGCTTTACGTTTCCAAAGACCTGAATCCCAGCGCCGACGTTAACTTCGTGAACTACAAAGGCTTGGAAGGTTACCCGCTGCGCACCGAAGTGTCTCGCGAAGCAAACGGCGAAAAATTCACCATGATTACCGAAGCGTTTGAAGTAAAAGCCGACAAGAAAATCAAAGAGGTAGAATTCATGAAGCCGTCCGACGGAAAAGAGATGACTCTCAAGGAGTTCATGAAGCTGATGGGGCAGGGCGACGACGAAGATGACGAATAATCACTTTTACAGAACCATCCATAAAAAGAGAGCGTAATTGAATTTACGTTCTCTTTTTTGTAAAATCAAAAGAGAATGAATAGCGAAAAACTACTCGAACTACAAAAGGAAATGCCCGATGGCGTGCAACTCATTGCCGTTTCCAAATTCAAACCCGCCAGCGACGTGCAACTTGCGTACGACCTCGGCCAGCGCCATTTCGGGGAAAACCATGCCATGGAGATGAAGCAGAAGCATGAGGAGCTGCCGCAAGATATAAAATGGCATTTCATCGGCCATCTGCAAACCAACAAAATCAAATACATCATTCCTTTTGTCCATCTGATTCACAGCATTGACAGCTTCAAATTGCTGCAAGAAGTTGATAGACAAGCACTTAAACATAATAGGGAAGTCGATTGCCTTTTACAGTTCCATATTGCCACAGAAGAGACCAAATTCGGCTTTTCTTTGGATGAATGTGAAAAAATGTTGCAGAGTCCCGAGTTTGCCAGTCTTAAGAACGTCAGGATTTGCGGCGTGATGGGCATGGCCAGCCTGACCGATGACCGACAACAAATCCGCCAGGAATTCCACCGGCTCCACGAGATTTTTGATCTGCTGAAGTCCAAGTATTTCGCCGCAAGCGATTTTTTCAAGGAAATTTCCATGGGCATGACCGACGACTACCGAATCGCCATCCAGGAAGGCAGTACGTTGGTGCGAATCGGCAGCGCAATTTTCGGAGCGCGTGATTATTCCAACAAGTAATTTTTTCTTTATCGCTCGTCCGTAGGTTGTACAAGTCTTTGAGTTCCTTATGAGCTATGAATCAACCATTTGCGCATGAAAATTGCTCAAATCCATCGTCTGTTTTCACCTTCAAATTTGTCTCATAATTTATATTATGTTAAATAGAGGATGGAAACGGCCTCTCCCCGCAGTGCAGATTACAAAAACAAGTGCTGGTTGTAGGATTAAGAAATTTTGGAGAAATAAAAAAATGAGAACCTTGTTTGGGTTCTCTGAAAATTCCTTGAAAAAAAATCTATTAATTATTCCGCTCTGCTTCGAGCTTGTCAGCTGCTTCGCGTTCCTGTTTCCATTTGCGTGACCAGCTGCGTACTTTCAAACCGATTACTCCGAAAATCGCTTCTGAGAAAATTCCCTTGCTCATCTTGGATGTTCCTTGCGTACGGTCCTTGAAAACGATGGAAACTTCTTTGATATTAAAGCC
>ONXT01000004.1 GCA_900321845.1 uncultured Bacteroidales bacterium
AATCGATTAATTGAATTTTACGGAACTCTTTTAGCTAAATGAGAACAGATCATTACAGATATCTTTCAAAAATAAACGACCCTAAAGATCTCCGCAAGCTGGATGTGTCGGAGTTGCCGGTGCTTTGTGCTGAAATCCGCGACTATATCATCTCTGAAACCGCTGAAAATCCAGGGCACTTGGGCGCCAGCTTGGGAACAGTTGAATTGACGGTCGCCATCCATTATGTGTTTGACACCCCCAACGACAAGTTAGTGTGGGATGTCGGCCATCAAGCTTATGCGCATAAAATACTGACCGGACGGAAAGAGCAATTCCATACGAACCGTAAGTATCACGGTATCAGTGGGTTCCCCAAAATGTCGGAGAGCGAGTACGATGCTTTCGGCACAGGGCACTCCTCCACCTCCATTTCCGCTGTTCTGGGTATGGCTATCGCAGGTCAACTTTCAGGCAACGATACCCGCAATTATATTGCCGTGATCGGGGATGGCTCTATCGGCGGCGGAATGGCTTTCGAGGCCCTCAATCACGCAGCCGTCACCAAGGCAAATATGCTTATCATACTGAATGATAATAAGATAGCAATTGACAAAAATGTCGGCGGAATGAGCAAGTATCTGCTGAAAATAACCTCCTCCGCCTCCTATAATCGTACCAAAAGCCGCCTCTGGAATTTTTTCACCACCCGCCGGCAACCGCATAGCCGCATCATGCGCTTTTTCAGCAATATGGGCAATGCCGTCAAAGGTTTCATCTTGAGCGGAAGCAACCTTTTCCAGTCGCTCGGATTTCGTTATTTCGGACCGGTTGACGGACACAATGTCGTTGATTTGGTGAGATATCTTCAACGTATGAAATCAATTGACGGCCCCAAATTGCTCCACGCCATCACCATCAAAGGCAAGGGCCTTCCGATGGCGGAAGCGAACCAGACGCTCTATCACGCCCCCGGCAAATTCGACCCCGACACTGGTCAGCGCATCACGGTTAGGAAGGAGGGTGAACCACCTAAGTATCAAGAGGTTTTCGGTGAAACCATCTTGGAAATCGCCCGCATGGACAACAAAGTTGTGGGCATAACTCCAGCCATGGCCACCGGCTGTTCGCTCAATATTATGAATGAGGTTTTTCCCGATCGTGTTTTCGATGTGGGAATTGCCGAGCAGCACGCCGTCACTTTCGCCGCCGGACTCGCATCACAAGGATATGTTCCGTTCTGCAATATCTACTCTACTTTTATGCAACGTGCTTATGATCAGATAGTTCACGATGTTGCGCTACAGAAATTGCCCGTCGTTTTGTGCATCGACCGCGCAGGGATTGTAGGTGAGGACGGAGCTACGCATCAAGGGCTTTTCGATTTGGCCTACCTGCGCGCCATTCCCAATATCATCATTTCTTCCCCATTGAATGTCAATGACTTAAGAAATCTGTTGTTTACCGCTTACCGCCATCGTGAACAGCCTTTTGCCATCCGATATCCGAGAGGAAAAGGGGAGACGGCTGATTGGAAAAAGCCCTTCCAAGAGCTTGAGATAGGGAAGGGGTGCGTGCTGCAAAAAGGGGAGAAAGTGGCGGTTCTGTCCATCGGAGCTATTGGAAATCAGGTGACAAAGGCCTTGGAGATTATTCAGCAGTCGGGAGTTCGCCCTACCCACGTGGATGTGCGCTTTCTCGCGCCGTTGGATGTGGATTTGCTGAAGGAAATCGCTGAAAACCACGAATTTATCGTAACAGCGGAAGATGGGATTCAACAAGGTGGTTTGTTTTCTGCCGTCTCGGAATTCTTCTCTCAAAACCATTATCCACATCCTATTCTTCCCATTGCCATTGATGCTCAATTCGTTGAAAATGGAGATATTCCCTCTCTTTATAAAGAACAAGGCCTCGATGCGGATTCCATCGCCGCCCAGATTCTTTCACTATTATCATCTCAATCAAAGTCATAGTTAAAGTCAATATTTTTTTCGTATCTTTGCCCCGCTTTTCAGAAATATTAATAATGAAGACCACCCCCTTTTTCAAGCTGTTTCTTGTTTTGACTCTGCTTACGGCATTCACTTCATGCAGGAAAAAGATCGAAGTGCAGCAGCCTGTTACACAAAAGGTTGAGTTTCCGCGTATCATGATTACGGATTCTTTGTTGAGTACGCAAATGCCGCTTTATGAGCTCTCTGAGGACTTCATCAATAGTTTCCTTCAGAAAGCTGATAATTACGACGGGACGAAAGTCATTATGAATATCCAAAAGCCGAAGGAGTGGGGATTGGTCGGCTGGGAGCAGCTGCCTGGAAACAATGAGTTGTGGCTGATTCAGTCGAAGGACCGTGAGTGGACCTATTTGGCAATCACTTCTGGGGCGGCCACCCAACGAATCAAGGACGTGGTTCCTATCGGTTTGGATATTGCCACGGGTGGAAATGACTATAACGAGCGCGAGGTGTGGGGCTGCCGCAGGGACGATGACGGCGGCTTTATTGTGGATAAATTCTATGAGTTGAAGTGCGATGTGCGCGATTCCTTGCAGCAGGACAAAACCAGCCACGCCCTTGAAAAATACATCATTGGGAGCATGGGAATGTTTGAATGCATTCCCCAGACACTCACCGACAGTTTGCAATGCAACGTGGTGATTGCGTATAAATGGCCGGAGCAGGAGGTGGAAAACTGGGAAGAAGTGTTGATGGAAATCGAGCCTTTCTGCGAAGAGAACAACATCTATTTCGCTTCCGCTACGCAAGGGTTTTCATCCGTCAAAGTAACTGACTATGAGATGAATCCTATCGAGACTGTGGATCTACTGCCCCTGATGCAGTCCAATGAGGCGGGGGTGATTCTGCTGAATAATAATACTTCCCCGCAACACCTCAACTTTGCCAAGGCGGATTATTTGAAAATGAAAATAGGTAAATATTTCAAAATCAATAAAAAAAATTAAACTATGAAAGAAGACTTGTCAATGAACATGAACAAAGTGGTTGCTTTTTTAAAGAAAGAACCGAAAGATTTCACCAAAGCTGATATGATTAGATTTGTGGAGGAAAATGAAATCAAGATGGTGAATTTCCGTTATGTAGCCGGAGATGGACGTCTGAAAACCCTGAATTTCGTACTCAACAATCGTGCCTATCTTGAGCAGATTCTTTCATGTGGCGAAAGAGTTGACGGTTCCAATATCTTCCCTGCTTTCATTCATGCTGGTTCCAGCGACATGTATGTCATTCCGCGTTTCCGCACCGCTTTTGTGGATCCCTTCGCTACCATCCCCACACTCTCTTTCCTTTGCTCCTATTTCAACAAGGACGGACAGCCGATGGAGAACTCTCCCGAATACATCCTTAAGAAAGCCGTGAAATCCTTCAATCAAGTGACGGGCATGGACTTTCAGGCGATGGGCGAGTTGGAATACTACGTTATTGGCGATAAAGAAGAGCTCTATCAGACCCCCGATCAGAAGGGTTACCATGAATCCACCCCGTTCACCAAATTCGAAGAGTTCCGCACTCAATGCATGCTCTATATCTCGCAGGTTGGCGGTTTGATTAAATATGGCCACTCCGAAGTCGGCAACTTCACGCTGGAAGATAAAATCTATGAGCAAAACGAAATAGAATTTTTGGTTACAGATGTCCAAGATGCTGCAGATCAATTGGTTCTGGCTAAATGGATTATCCGTAATCTCGCCTACGAATATGGTTTGGATGTGACTTTCGCTCCGAAAATTACTGCCGGTAAGGCTGGTAGTGGTTTGCATATCCACACCCGCATCGTCAAGAAAGGCGTTAACCAGATGGTTACCAAGGGCAAACTCAATACGATTGCCAAGAATGCCATCGCCGGTTATATGACCTGCGCCTCTTCGTTGACCGCTTTCGGAAACACCAATCCGACCTCCTATTTTCGTTTGGTTCCCCATCAAGAAGCCCCTACCTCCATCTGCTGGGGCGACCGCAACCGCTCTGTCCTCGTACGCGTTCCCCTTGGCTGGACTAGTGCTACCGACATGGTTGCCATGGCCAATCCGAAGGAGGAGGTCAGCAAGGAAGACCACTCCCAAAAGCAGACCGTAGAGTTCCGCTGTCCGGATGGTTCCGCCGATATTTACCTGCTCTTGGCCGGTCTGGTGGTGGCTGCACGTCATGGTTTTGAAATGGAAAAACCGCTCGAACTTGCCGAAAAAACCTACGTTGACGTCAACATTCACAAAGCTGAAAACAAAGCGAAATTGGAAAGCCTCGCCCAACTTCCGGCTTCCTGCTCCGAATCAGCCGACCA
>ONXT01000169.1 GCA_900321845.1 uncultured Bacteroidales bacterium
ATGAGAAATGACAACGCCCGCCTGCGCACCCGCATAGGAGCTAACGGCATGGATTACAAGGGATTCAACATCGGCATTCATGAGTTCGGGCACAATGTGGAGCAGACCTTCTCGCTGCACAACGTACCCAACTATTTTTTGTCGGGCGTGCCCAATACCGCTTTTACCGAAGCCGTGGCTTTTTCGTTCCAACAACGTGATTTACAATTACTTGGAGTCACTCCAAAAGACACGCTCGGCCCCTACTACGAACTTTTGGACAATTTCTGGAGCACTTACGAAATCATGGGCGTTTCACTGCTCGACATCCAGGTCTGGAAATGGATGTACGCCCATCCGGATGCGGATGCCGAGGCACTGAAAGAGGCCGTCCTCTCCTTGGCAAAAGAGATCTGGAACCAGTATTATGCACCGGTTTTCAAAGTCAGCGACCAGATTATCTTAGCGGTCTATTCCCACATGATTGATTCTCCATTATACCTAACTGCTTATCCTTTAGGGTATTTAATCAGTTTTCAGTTAGAGAATTATTTTCATGGAAAGAATTTGGGGACAGAGGTGGAACGCATGTTCTCACAAGGGAAGCTGATTCCGCAGTATTGGCTGCAGAAAGCTGTCGGTTCGAAACTCTCCGTCACCCCGTTTGTGAAAGCCGCCTCTCGTGCGGTGGATGTCGTCTCCGCATACGAAAGAGCGCATGCCGAGGCAGCCAAAAATTCGAAAAAAAAGTAAAAAGCCAATAGGATGTTTACACTTTACATCAAAGAAATCAAATCATTCTTCAACTCGGTTATCGGATACGTCATCATCGGTACATTCCTGATAATCAGCGGGTTGTTCTTATGGGTGTTTGAAAGCGGCGACAATGTGTTCGCCAACGGCACCGCCGACATACAGGGATTCTTCAACCTTGCACCCTACATTTTTCTCTTTATCATTCCGGCACTTACCATGCGGAGTTTTTCGGAAGAGAAGAAGGCCGGCACGATGGAGCTGCTCTTCACGAAGCCCATTTCCGACGTGCAGATTATCGGAGCCAAATTCCTCGCCTGCGAAACCTTGCTGCTTTTGGCCATTCTATCCACACTGATTTACGTTGTAACTGTCTGGAACTTAGGATCTACGCCCGGCAACATCGACTTGGGCAGCACGCTGGGATCCTATCTCGGACTGTTTCTTTTAGGCACCATTTTCTGCTGCATCGGCATTTTTGCCTCCAGTCTCACCTCAAGTCAAATCGTGGCTTTCATCTTGGGTGCGCTCTTCTGTTTCCTTCTCTACGTGGGTTTCGAGTTGATTTACAGCATCGACTCCTTCGGGACGTTCGGCGCCGCCATCAAGAAATGGGGCATCGCCGACCACTATTTTTCCATCAGTAAAGGGGTGATTGACACCCGCGACCTCGTTTACTATATCACGACATCCTTTCTTTTCCTATTCGGGACATGGCTCGTTCTCTTGAAAAGAAAATGGTAACTCTTTAATTTGCAATTGATTATGAAGAACAACTCTCAAAGCAAACAATACAAGACCACCGCACTGATCTCCATTGCGGCGGTGATTGTCGCTGTTATCGCCCTGAATGTCATCTCCTCGTTTTGGTATGGCAAATTCGACTTGGCGCAGGACAAACGCCACACGCTATCCGAATCGACAATCAAACTGCTGGAAAAATCAGACGACATCATCTTGATCAAAATATATCTGAAGAGCCAAGATATGCCAGCGGAATACGAGCTTCTGGCTGAAAAGGCAAAAGAGATGGTGGAGGAATTCCGCCGTATTTCACCCAACGTGAAATACGAATTCATCGACCCGTTTGAAGGGAAGACGCAGGAAGAGAGCAAGTCTATTCTGTCGGAGTTTGCCCATCAGGGGCTGACCCCCCTCCCCGTTCGCAGAGAGTACAAATCCTCAACGGAATCGTCCACGCAATACCTGATTCCCGGAGCGGTCGTTTCCTACAAAGGCCGCGAAGTGGTATCCACGCTCATTGAAAAAGACTACCGCAACAAATATTCCACCAACGACCTTTCCACTTCGCACATGGAATACAACCTTGTGCTGGCGCTGAAGACGCTCATCGAGCCGAGGAAATCCCACATAGCCTTCCTTGACGGGCACGGGGAAATCGACGCATACCACGTCTCTTGGATTTCCACCCAGCTGGGCATCAAGATGGGCAACTACTATTCGATTGCACGCGACACTATTAACGAACGCGTCAACCAACTGAGGAGAATCGAGATTGCCGACACCAACGACATGAGCATCCGTGATCTGGGCAACAAATACGACCTGCTCGTCATCGCGCATCCGACACATCGACTGCTGCTTGCCGACCAATATGCTATAGACCAGCACATTATGCGCGGGGGGAAAGTGCTCTGGCTGCTTGATGCCACCACCGCCTCGCTCGACAGTCTGGAATCACGCGCCATTTTCCACGCGGAAGCCAACGACATCTTCGCCTACACATCCGGAGCCGTCAACGGACTTGAAAAGATGCTCTTCAAATATGGGGTCCGTATCAATCCCGATTTGATTCAGGACATCGGCAGCTGCCAGTCCATCCCGCTGGCCACCCGCCAAACCATCATCTTCCCCTACGCACTCAATGTCACGAACTTCAAAGAGCACCCCATCACCCAGAAAATCGAATCCGTCTGCGCGAACTTTGCCAGCACCATCGATTTCGTCGGCCGCGACGACGGCTTGAAGAAAACCATCCTCGCCACCTCTTCCCCAAAGACGAAAGTGGTGGCAGCACCCTGCCTCGTATCCTTGGAAATCGGTCTCAGAAAGCCCAATTTGGAGGAATTCAACCAACCCTACAAACCCATCGCCGTGCTCGTGGAAGGGAAATTCCAGTCGGCTTTCGACGGCAAACTACCTGTCGATTTCATCAACAACCAACAATTCAATTTCAAATCAAGCGGCATCGACTCCAAACAGATTTTCATCTCCGACGGCGATATGATTTTCAACCACTTCACCCCCACCCAATTCTATCCGAACAACTACATCAACCTGGATGAGACCATGCTCAGCTACGGCAACAATCCGACGAGCTCCGACATCTACACCAACACCACTTACGACAATACCGAATTTCTGCTCAACTGC
>ONXT01000170.1 GCA_900321845.1 uncultured Bacteroidales bacterium
CTTGCGGAACAAATCCCAGCAAAATTCGGTATTGCCAGGTGATTCCGAAAACAAATCTCCTGTACGCTATTTCTGTTTCGATATCTATCTGAGGTTCAGGTATTTGCGCGGATACTGATAGGTAAAGGCAGCGAACTTTGTATCCTGCCCCCAGCCGGAAAACGAACTGGCTCTTCAACTCTTTTTCTACTTCAGTGAAAAGGATGACTTTTTTCCCGATGCGATAGTTGAAGTCCAGATGGAGCCGGGTGGGAAGCACGGTTCGGCCTGTCATATTATATTTCAGCCGTGCCGGATTATAGACCGAAAAGCCTAATCCGATGTTGTTCGAAATGGCTGCGTACAGTGAAATGTCAAAGGTGACAGAGTGTGTCATGGGGTACTCGGCGGCATGTGACATCAGATAGTAAAACTGCATTCCGATGGCGATGCGCTGCCCGAAATTGCGCACATAACCGAGTTCCGTGGTCAGTTCACCATATCGGCTGTAACCGAAATGGTCGGCGGAAACGAGAAAGGTGTTCGGTCCGTAGCGGATGGTCCCCCGCACACTCTCTTTCATCAGTTCTTTGAGAAAAAAGCGGTTTTCAAAAGAAATTTTTACGTGGGATTTCGAAATAAAGGCTGTTGCGGCTGGATTCCTCTCCGACAATCCTGTCAGGTAAAAGTCGGTGATGGGAAGGGAAGCGCTCTTCCAAGCCGTATCGGACTGCGCAAAGCATCCCAATACATATAATATAGTAAGGTTGAAAATCGTCAACAATTTCAAGGGAGCCATGGTAGTTCGTTTTAGTGCCGCAAAGATACTGCCGAAACGAGGCGAAACCTATAATTGTTGATAACTTTATTGTCTATTTTTATAACTTCTTTATTTAGAAATAGTTATCTAAAATTAATGTAAAAAACCGAGATAGAAAATGCAGCGCGAAACAAGGAATTCTTTCCGTTGCAGTCGTTTTTATTTTTTAAATAGAAGCCAATTGGTGGCAAACCGTGTCGGAATGGCGTTGGTGTTCACTATTTTCCCGTCATTGTTCCGATACCAGGCATGGCCCCAGCCTCCCATATCCAAGTAGATGGCATTGGTGAAGCCATACTCTTTGAGAAATCTCACAAAACTGCCGTATGAGACCACCTCTTTGGATTCGGCGATACATAGCTGACCGTCTTTTTCGCACAGTGCCCGGAACACGTAATTCCTTTTCATCCAGAATGATTGATTGGCTTCATCCGCGTAGATGATTTGTCCGTTCAAGATGATCAGAACCTGGCAGAAGCCCATCCCGTGGTTCGCTGCTGCGGTTTTCAAGTCCTGGGCGTTGACCTTTGCGAAGTGCCCTTTTCCGTTGTAGAAAGTGAAAGTCCCGTTGCAAATCGGCTCGGGGGAGCCCTCGTAATAACGGCCGTTGCAAACATGTCCGCAGCGGATGTTCGAGTGGGAGAAGTATTTCAGGGTTTTCGCGGTGAAGGCGCCGGCGCAGCAGTACAGGATTTTTTTTGACGAGGGCACGAATTTCCCGCAGGCGAGGTCAAGTTCTTGAAAATTAGGATAATAGACAAGAATGCTGTCGCGTTCGTCAATCCGGATATTTTGGACTTCCTGCGCATAGGCATCGCTGAGGTCCCACGCGATGGAACAGCTGAAAATCCATAGAAAAATCCGTAGTTTGCGAAACAGGGGCATCTTTTAAATATTAGGTTGCAAAAATACAACAATTCGAGCGATATCGGGCTTGGTTTTGAAAAAGAATGGGCGAACGGACGGTTGGGTAGGAGGGGCAATGTCAAAAAAAAGTGGTACTTTTGCGCCCGAAATTTGTGCGATGAAGAAACTTTTTCAGAAATTCCGTCAATTCTGCTCCAAGATCCCTGTTTTCTGGACCAAGATTCGCAAAAATTGGAAAATAAAGTATCGTCTGATAATCCACAACGATTTAAAAAACCGCGATAGTTTCCAGTTGATGCTGAGTCCGCGCAATATCTTTGTGGTGGTGACCTCTTCGGCGGTGCTTCTGATTGTGTTGACAGCCATGCTGATAGCATTCACCCCGTTGCGTGTGTATGTACCCGGCTATACCAGTCCCGATGAGTACCGCAAATATCGGGAAATGGCACGCCGCGTGGATTCTGTTGAACTGTTATTGGCTCAAAACCAGCAATATATTGACAATTTCTATCGGGTTTTGAATGATGAGATCTTGCCGGAGGACGGCTCAGATGAGGAGGCCCCTCTCTCGCCGAACGATACGACGGACTACCTTTCGCAGGCGGCGCATCCCTCCGAGGCTGAGTTGGAACTGCGTGAGGAGTCGAGTGATTTGTTGGAGGCCATCGCGTTGCGTCAGGAAAATCAGGATGTGATGGTGAACAAGCGCACCGAGGTCAGCAACCTGTTTCTGTTGCCGCCCACCACGGGAACCATCATCGGCTATTACAGCATTCCCCAAAATCAATATGGCATTGATGTGGCAAACAAGCCTAAGACGTTGATTACCAGTGTCGCTGATGGCATCGTCATCTTTGCAAACTATAACGTGAGCGATGGCAACGTCATCATTGTCCAGCACGCCGACAATGTGATTTCGGTTTATAAGCACAATTATTCATTGCTGAAACGGCGGGGGGCGCGAGTGACGGCGGGCGAGCCGATTGCAGAAATGGGAAGCAGCGGAATCACTGACAAAGGCACGCATCTTCATCTCGAATTATGGCATAACGGTATGCCAATCAATCCGTTAGATTATTTAACCTTGAAATAAATTCATTTAACAATATGGAAAATAGTTCAAATTTTGGCAATCAAGCTCATTCGGAAGAGCAGCCATCGGCAGAAAGCCGACCTTCCCCCGATCATTCTAATATTTGCGATTTGCTGATTCAAAAAGGCGAATTGAAACAGCAAATCTATAGCGCCACATTGGAAACAATGGAGCTTTTCAAATCTTGCGCCAAGGAATTCGAGGATTATTACGAGGAGAATTATGCGGATCAGCATCAGCGAGTTACCGTTGATTTCTTCGGGAAGAACCTGCATGAGTTCAAACTCCGGTTCGCGGGTGATGTGCTGATTTTCTTGATGCACACCAATATTTTCGAGTTCCCACGCGCCCATGAGGTGATGAAAACCCCTTATATCCGCGAGGACAAAGAACGTTCCTATTGCGGTATGATTCAGATATTCAACTTCTTAGCTGATTCGTTCCGCTACAATCGTGTGAACGACTCCGGCTATATGATCGGCCGTATTTTTATCAATAAGGACAAACATTATTATGTGGAGGGAAAACGCGAGTTGGCTTCCGTCATCAATAACTTCAATGCCAAAGAGTTGGATAGGAATGCCGTGAGGGAAATTCTGGAGTCGGCCATTCGTTACACCATCAATTTCGACCTTTTGGTGCCGGAATACTCCAATTTGATGGAAATTTCAGTGGATGATGTCCTTCAGATTGAGGATCAGAATATGATTTTGAAAACAGGTAAACGATTGGGTTTCAGGTTTGAACCTGATAAAAACGACTGATAAAATATTTTTTTTCCGGAAATGTTGGTTGTATTGAAATTTTTCATACTTTTGCAACCTCAAAAAACGGAGAGCCGTGTTCGTCTAGTCGGCCTAGGACGTAAGGTTTTCATCCTTAAAATCGGGGGTTCGAATCCCCCACACGGTACAAGCAAAAAGCCTGCCATTTCGGCGGGCCTTTTTGTTTTAAACTGAAAACTGAGAATTGAAAATTGAAAGATTATAGATGAAGGGATGAAAA
>ONXT01000172.1 GCA_900321845.1 uncultured Bacteroidales bacterium
CTAAGGCCCGAAAAGGCATGGTCAAGTCCATCATCGGCACTGTTGTGAGCTTCATCGTCTATTTTGCTTTTATAGTGCTTCTTAGCTTGGAGCATGAGCTTTAAGCTTGTTTTTTGAGGAGGAATTAAATCAGCCCGATTAGAAGAATAAATCAAAGCTCAATTATGTATTGCACGAAATGCGGAAA
Source organism: uncultured Bacteroidales bacterium (assembly GCA_900321845.1). Taxonomy (GTDB): domain Bacteria; phylum Bacteroidota; class Bacteroidia; order Bacteroidales; family WCHB1-69; genus UBA1756. The sequence goes on from ONXT01000172.1 coordinate 188, forward strand.
ACAAATCCAAGAAGGCCAATGCTATTGTCCTAATTGTGGAACCCCTGTCCTTGTTACAGATGAGGACTTCCCGCGCGCCAATTACGACGTTGCCGAATGCACTCCCCAGCCCCAACGCAAGGGACCGTGGAACAGCTTCGCCCGCGCCGGCCACATTTTGGGACTTATTTCCATCATCACTTGTTGGATTCCCATCATCGGTTTCTTTGCCTGCGCGACCGGCACTGTCGGCATCGTGATGTCTTCTTTAGGAAAACGCTCGACCGAGGATGCATTCCTCAGAAAAGCAAGCATCGGCTTGACCTTGTCCATCGTAGGGATGATTATTGGGATTGTCGTTTATACCCTTTTTCTGATTTATTTTGACAGATCCTTCGTCACTGGCGGAATTGATTAGCATGTAAAGATGTTTCGAGCTCCCTTGACGTAGTTTTATATTGTTAATTTGTTGAAAACTAGTTATTTTAATTGATTGAATATGTATAGAATCACAGAACATCCGATTTTGGACATCCCCAAAACCGAAAAAGTCGTTTTTGAGTACAACGGCAAGAAAGTAACAGGTTATAAGGGTTATACAATTGCAGCGGCGTTGCATCAGGCGGGTTTCCCGATACATAGCCATAGCCTTGACGGGCGCGAACGCAGCCTTGCTTGCGGTATCGGCAAGTGCGGTGCCTGCCAAATGCTGGTAGATGGCGAGGTGAAACGTATCTGCATCACCCCTGTTGAAGGTGTGAAAAAAGTGGAGGAAATCCCCCAAAACTATTTCCCCGAAACGGAAGAACCCAAACAGGAAACGCTGAAAGTCTACAAGACGCAGGTCGCCATCATTGGCGCGGGCCCCGCAGGTCTGGCCTGCCGCGAAAGACTCAACGAGCAGGGCATCTCCAACATCGTCATCGACAATAACGAGCGTGTCGGAGGTCAGTTCAACATGCAGACGCACCAGTTCTTCTTCTTTGAAAAAGAGCAGGTTTATGGCGGAATGCGCGGTTTCGACATCGCCAAGCAGTTGGCTGGCGACGACCATACCGGCATCTGTCTCAACTCCACTGTATGGGATTTGCTCGAAGGAAAGCGGGTTGCGGTCAAGAACTTGAAAACCAACGAGATTTTCTATGTGGATGCTGAATATCTGGTGGTTGCTACCGGCGCTGTGCCGTTCGCTCCGGTTTTTGAAAACGATGACCTTCCGGGTGTTTACACCGCTGCCGTCGTCCAGAAGATGATGAATGTGGAGCACACGCTTCTCGGCAAGCGCATCCTCTCCATCGGCGCTGGCAACATCGGCTACCTCACCTCTTACCAGGCCACGCAGGCGGGTGCCAAGGTGGTCGCCATCGTTGAAGCGATGGACCACGAAGGCGGCTTCCCCGTCCAAGCAAACCGCGTGCGCCGTCTTGGAATCCCGATTTACACCTCCCACGTTTTGCTCCGCGCCATTCCGAACGAAGATCATACCGGCATTGTGGGCGCAGTAATTGCCGAATGCAAGGATTTCAAACCGATTCCAGGTACGGAAAAGGTTATCAAGAATATCGATGTCATCAATATCTGCACAGGTTTGATTCCTGATAATCAGATACTTGAAAAAGGAAAGCAGGTCTTCGGGCTGAATGTCTATGGTGCGGGCGATGCCGTTCGCGTGGGCGAAGGCACCTGCGCCGTGCTTCGCGGCAAGCAGGTCGCTCTCGAAATTGCCATGCAGATGGGCAAGCGCGTCAGCTACGACGAGTATATTGAGGTTTCGAAACAATACCTCGACGCACAGCAACGTCCTGTGCGCGTGCTCGACAAACCGGTGAAACCCGATTCTGAAAGGATGAAGAAAAAAGGCTTCGTCATTCCCGACTGCCTCTTCGGTTTCGCCTGCAATCCCTGCTCTTTCTCCTGCCCGCAAGGCGCCATCACCAAGCCTACCACCTCTTCCGTTCCCGTTGTGGATTACAAGAAGTGCATCGGCTGCATGGAATGCGTTTCACATTGCCCAGGTCTTGCCATTTTCGGCTATAACCTGCAGAACGACTGGCTGTTCCTTCCGATTGAATACAAGGTGAAGGAGGGCGCCGATGTCGTGCTGATCAACGATTTAGGACAGAAAGTAGGGGAGGGAGTCGTTGAAAAAGTGATGGAGAAGCCTAACAAGACCAATGTGGCGCGCGTAAAAGCCACCAACATCACCGGCGAACGCCTCACCGAAGTTACTGGATTCATTCTCAAAGAAAGATTCGGCAAAGGTGTTGATATGCAGCCGTTTACTACCGAAGGCGAAGATCCGGCTTACGTTTGCCATTGCGAAGATGTACAATTGGATAAGATCCTGGCAGTGGTTGGAAGCCGCAGAATCATCTCCATCGATGAGTTGAAGCACACGACGAGAATCGGTATGGGACCATGTCGTGGCAAACGTTGCGTGCCGCGCGTCAAACAACTCCTTCGCGCCCATGGCATCGAGGTTGTAGGTGATCCCACTCCGCGTGGACCGCTCTCCAACCAGTTGTTAATCAATGAGGTACAGCCGAATGCGAAGAAAGAGTTCATTACGTCGTTTACCAAAGCGACCAAGCGTGTTGATTGCGACGTGTTCATCGCTGGCGGTGGTATCGCTGGTAGCGCCCTGTTCCGCTACTTCTCAGAAGCTGGCAAAAAAACCGTCTTGGCCAATGCAGAGCGCGGTTCATCATGGCGTTGCATCGGTGGTGGACGCCCTGCCTTCTCAGTTCCCGAAATTTCTGACATCGCCAACCATAACCTTGAGATATTCAAGTCATTACAGAAAGTCACCAATGTGAATTACAAACCGACCCGCTATGTCGGCTTTGCTCACGATGAGGCTACTTACAAGGCTTTGGAGGCCTCCCTCGCTTGGTCTGACGGCTACATGGTTGACAAGAAGGACTTCCAAAAGGAGATTTCCCCCTATTTCAATCCGAATCTGAACACTTACAGCGCCGCTTTGATTACCACCAACTGCTGGCAAGCGACTCCGGGGCTGGTCATCGACTATATTCGCGGACTTGCCTGTCAGAAGGGCGGCATCTTATTGGAAGATTGCCGTTTGGTGGAAGTCCAGAAGACCGATAAGGGATATATGGCTTTGGTTTACACGCACGACAAGGAGTTCGTGGAATATCATTGCGAGCACTTCGTGAATTCATTGGGTTATCAAGCACCTAAATTCGCCAAGCAGTTGGGTATTCCTACCAACCTCTATCCTGTTAAGCACCAAGCATTTATCACTGGTCGTTTGCCGCTGATGGGCAAGGATGGCGACTCTTTGGATATGTTGATCGACCGTCGTCATTACAAAGGGTTCTCCGCAGTCTATGGGCAGCAGTTTGCCGAAACCGGTCAAATCATCGGTTGCGCTTCCACCGACAACGATCCGGGCGAGGCCGGCAAGAACTTGAAGTACAATGCGCAGGACTTTTTGGAAATCTGTGCCGAAGTGTTCCGCGAATGGATTCCGCGTTTGGGCTCCGTCAGTTTCCAGGCTTTCTGGTCTGGCTACTACACCGAACCGCGCTACATAGTCGATCCCTCCGTCGGCTTGCTCGTTGGTTTGCGCGGCCATGGCTTCATGCTCGGTCAGTATCTCGCCAAAATCTATGTTGACAAATACATGGGGCGCGAAACCCCGGCCTACATGGACCGCTTGGCACTTTCCGGCGACGGCCTGACCGAAAACGCCTTCAAATAATATGTGATTCTATTGCATAATTATATGATATGGGAAGGGGGACGCATGATTTTGCGTCCCTTCCCTATTTTCAATTTACTATTTTCTGATACCATGTTTACCCCTGAAGAACGTTCCACCTTCCCTTACTGGTTTGCCCATTGGTGTGCTTTCAATATGACGGCGTTGAATTTGCGCTGTTGGAAATTCCGCTTTTTGTTTCACGATATTTTCAAGCCGTGGTTACGCCTGTTTCTGCCCTACAAAAAGGTGCAGACCATTCATCGCACGCACTCGCGGCATCATGCGGAGTACAAGGGCAAGCGATACGACTGGCTGGGGATGGTCATCGATTGGGAATGTTCGCTTTATACAAAATCGGTGGCAACGTTGAATGCGCGGCAGAAAATGGAGGCATACAAGGAGGTGAATCCGGAGTTTTATGCGAAGATGAAACCGAATATGGAGCCTATTTTGCAGAAATTGGGCTTGTAGCGGTTATTTCTTCTTGGCTTTTCGTTTGGCTTCCTTTTTCTCGTAGCGTTTTTGCGCCTTTTGGATGGTTCCTTTGTCGAAACGCACCCGTCCGATCATGGCGCTCCATTTTACGAGTTGGTTGGCGCGTTTTTGTACGCGCTTGGACGGATGAACGGGGCTCTTTTTGAGTGGTTGCGGGTAGCAGGCGGTGATGAGTGCGGCTTCCCGACGGGTGAGGTTCTTGGCATCTTTGTTAAAATAGTGCTGTGCGGCGGCTTGCGCTCCGTAAATGCCTTCACCCATCTCAATTTCGTTGAGATAGATCTCCATAATGCGCTCTTTCCCCCAGATGTTCTCAATCAGAAAGGTGTAATAGACTTCAAAACCTTTGCGCACCCAGGAGGATTTCGGCCACAGGAAGACGTTCTTGGCGGTTTGTTGGGAAATGGTGCTGGCACCGCGTTTGCGCCGTCCCGATTCCCGCTCCTCGATGGCGCGGTCGATGGCTCCCCAGTCGAAGCCCTTGTGTCCAAGGAAGTTATTGTCTTCGGAGGCGATGGCGCACTGCACCATGTAGGGGGAAATGTCCTCCAAATCACGCCATTCGTGTTCGATGGGCGCGCCCAACTGTACCTTGCGGATGACCATCAGAGGTGTGATGGGCGGGTTGATCCATTTGTAAGCAACGGTCGTTAAAATGCTGAGAACGAACCCGATGAGGATTACGAATCCGATAAATCTGAATAGTTTGCCCCAAAAGCCGCGTTTTTTGCCGGCTTTCTTCTTTGGCGCATCTTTTGCTCTCCCTTTTGCCATAATATTCCAATTTTGGCGGCAAAATTACAATTAAATTGTGAATCAAGGAAGCTCGACCTCCGATTTTCTATTCTTTAAATGCTTGATAATCATTGGTAATGAATGATTATTAAAAATAATTGGAAAAATTAACCGCCAGATGCGGAATTAAAAGAAAAAAGATGTACTTTTGCAGTCTCAAACGAGATGTCCCCGTAGCTCAGCTGGTAGAGCAATTGACTCTTAATCAATGGGTCCAGGGTTCGAATCCCTGCGGAGACACTGAAAAGACCGACTTAAAGCCGGTCTTTTTTTTATTTACTGTACTACAAGATTCAGGGGCGTGGTTTCGAAATGCTCACGGAGGGTGCCACTTTCAGTAAGCCCACTTGCAATGTGGGTGGAAGCTTGTATATAGCTCATGACAATATGGTGGATGTTTTTTTTCAATGAGAACGCGTACCTCTGGCACGCTTTGATTTTCGGGGCATTGTGCAACCCTACATTGCATGCAGGGTTATGGAGAATTGCTCCCTCTGGGAGCCTACGAGTGTTGACAGATAAAATCTTTGCACAAGCAGCAAGCATTACCGCAAAACTA
>ONXT01000173.1 GCA_900321845.1 uncultured Bacteroidales bacterium
AAATAAGATACGCTTCATTGAGTTCGTAAAGAAAAATTAGTAGGCTCTTGCGAAAAGGACGCGCTGCTTGGAAGGTTGCCCCGTCAGAATGCACTTCCCATCCTCCAACGGATTGTCGAACGGAATGCAACGGATGGTCGCCTTCGCCAGCTCCTTGATCTTCTCTTCCGTCTCAACAGTGCCGTCCCAATGGGCATAAACGAAACCGCCTTCATTATCCAATATGGAAACGAATTCATCCCACGTATCAGCCTTGCGGATGCTCGCATCACGGAATTTCAGAGAGCGCTGATAAAGGTTGTCTTGAATGTCAACCAACAGATTTTCAATCACTTCTTCCAGATTGTCAAAGTTGTAAACCCTCTTTTCCAATGTGTCGCGACGGAAAACTTCAGCTTGGTTGTTCTCCAAATCGCGCGGGCCGATGGCCAGACGAACGGGTACGCCCTTCACTTCGTATTCATTGAATTTCCAACCTGAGCGTTTGGAATCGTCGTCATCGTATTTTACGGTGATTCCTTTCGCCTTGAGCTTGGACATCAAACCGTCCACTTTCTCGCCGATGGCGGCGCGCTGCTCGTCATTTTTATAAATAGGAATAATCACCACTTGCAGAGGAGCGATTTTCGGAGGAAGAACCAATCCGTTGTCATCGGAGTGAGTCATGATCAACGCCCCGATCAAGCGGGTGGAAACACCCCACGAGGTTGCCCAGACATACTCCAGTTTGTTCTCTTTATTCAAAAATTGCACGTCAAACGCTTTCGCGAAGTTCTGCCCGAGGAAATGGGAAGTACCCGCCTGCAAAGCCTTGCCGTCCTGCATCAAAGCCTCGATACAGTAGGTGTCGATGGCACCAGCGAATCGCTCGTTCGGTGACTTCACGCCGCGCACAACGGGCATCGCCATGTATTTTTCAGCAAAATCGGCATACACATTCAACATCGTAGCCGTCTCTTTTCTCGCCTCTTCCGCGGTAGCATGGGCAGTATGGCCTTCCTGCCAAAGGAACTCAGCCGTGCGAAGGAACAAGCGCGTACGCATCTCCCATCTTACAACGTTTGCCCACTGGTTGCACAAAACAGGAAGATCCCGATAGGATTGTATCCAATTCTTGTAAGTGCTCCAAATAATCGTTTCGGAAGTCGGGCGCACAATCAGTTCCTCTTCCAATTTGGCATCCGGATCTACAATCACACCACCGCCATTCGGGTCGTTCTTCAGACGATAATGCGTGACGACCGCACACTCCTTAGCGAAACCCTCCACATGGTCAGCCTCACGACTCAAGAATGATTTCGGAATAAAAATCGGGAAATAGGCATTCGAATGCCCCGTCTCCTTGAACATCCCGTCCAAAACATGCTGCATCTTCTCCCAAATCGCATATCCATACGGTTTGATGACCATACAACCTCTGACTGCCGAATTTTCAGCCAAATCCGCTTTCTTTACAATGTCGTTATACCATTGTGAATAATTTTCCGCTCGGGTAGTAAAATTTTCTGCCATAATTTTAGTTTATATTTGAACTTTTTATTATTTTTGTAGTCTAAAAAAACGATTTTGCAAAAGTACGAAAAAAATAACAAACTCATTACCATTAAGAAAGGAGATTAAGTCATGAAAAAGTCAGTTTATCTTTCAGCATTGGCCCTCGCCGTATTGGTAACCTCCTGTAAATTAGAGTCTCTTTCCTATTATGACGATGTTTACAGTTCAACCAGAGATTCCCAATATGAAGTGGTAAGAAATGCATCTCCCACACCCCAAGAGGAACCGAGTTATGCATACACAGAGGAATCCGAAGACAGCTATTCTGAAGAGAACCCCACCTACATCTATGACGAAAACGGATATACGAACGATGGCGAAGCCTATTCCGATGAAAAAAACTATTATGAATCGGATGGAAATGGCAACACGTACATCACCAACAACTATTACTATGATGAAGACGACTACTACGACTATTACTACGCTTCCCGTATTCGTCGTTTTCACACTTGCGTAAATTACGGCTGGGGATATTATGACCCCTATTTCACAAACCAATACTGGTACAGCTACGATCCGGCCATCTGGGGCATGAGCATCTACCTCGGTTACAGCTGGTGGTGGCCGTCATACTACTATCGTCCATACTATTATGATTACGGCTACTATCATCACGGATTCGGATGGGGTTGGGGTTATTGCCGTCCATGGTATCATAACACTTGGTATCACAATCCCTACTATGCCGGATATCATCACGGCTATTATAACGGCTACTACGACGGATTCTATGATGGATTCTATGCTGGCTACTATCATAACAACCATGACCACAACGGTTCCTTCTATATCGGACATCGCGAAAGCATTTCCGCCACCAACAGCGGACACAACAATCGCGGCAACCGCCCGGACATCTCCGGCAATGACGACGAACGCAACGGCGGCGGCATCGGATTCACCTCAAGAACCACCCCTGTCAGCTTCAACGAAAAATACCCGAGCATGGTGGCTTCCAACAGTTCCGTGACCTCAAAAGACAATATCTCCACAGGGAAAGTACCCGGCACCACCACTACGGACAAAGTCCCGACGGCCACCCCTTCTACCACCAACAAAGTACCCACCAACAATACCACGACTTCAAGCAAAGTGCCGAGTACAAACACTACAACCAGCAAAGTACCGAGCACAAGTACCACAACCAACAAAATACCGAACACAAGCACTACTACCAACAAAGTACCAAGCACAAACTCCACAACCAACAAAGTACCGAGCACAAGCACTACAACCAATAAGGTACCTTCATCTACCACTACTACCAACAAACCGTCAACCAGCGTGACGAACTCTTCCACTTCTAAAACTCCCTCCACCTCTACTCCGTCAAAACCTTCCACAAACTCCAGCACAAGCCGTCCCACCACAACACCTACTACTCGCCCGAGCTCTTCTTCTTCCAACTCCTCTTACAGCAGACCGTCTTCCTCGTCTTCCTCCTCCTCTACTTCCCGTCCAAGTTCTTCCTCTTCTTCCTATAACAGACCCAGCTCTTCATCCTCTTCCAGCTCCTCCTACAGCAGACCGTCTTCCTCATCCTCCTCATCCTCTTCTTCCCGTTCAAGTTCTTCCTATAGCAGACCCAGCAGCTCGTCATCTTCCTCCCACTCCTACTCAAGCCCGTCATCCTCACGTTCGTCAAGCTACAGTTCTTCGTCACATTCAGGCGGTTATAGTTCATCATCCTCATCGCACTCAAGCAGTAGCAGCAGCGGAAGTCATCATCGCTAACATCCGTCAAATTTAGACAATACCAACGTGGCTACGGAGCCTATCCCCGTAGCCACATTTTTTTAGATCATACGCATGTCCAAAACGAAATTTATCATTGAGATTCTGTGTTTGATGTTGGGATTAACATCTTGTAATACAGCCAAAGTCGCCTACTTGCCGCAAGACAGCGAGTGGGCGAAACCCTACGAGGAGTCCATCGACAATGCACAAAATTGCGAACAATTGCTGGATGCCTACCACCTCTTTTGTAAGAAAATTATCCAATGCGACAGCATCAGCAATAAGGAGGAATGGAAGACCTATTGCAAGATGACTTCCTATTTGCAACGCAAAATGAACAGAAAAGCGCGGAAATTCTGCGGATACAATTTTTTTGACAATATCATTGATGCGACAGGTGGAAATTTTGAGGAGAAGGATGAAGACTCTCCGTACGATGAATGGGATCCCGAAGAAGACGCCAACGATTACGATGAATTTGATTCAACGAGATGAGAGGCAGAAAATGATGTGTGCAAGATATTAGAAAATAAAAAAAGCGGCGGGGAGAACCTCGTCGCTTTTGTATAGATAGCCAGATTGTAATCGAAGAAGATTATTTCTTGCCTTTGTCCTTTTGGCCGGCGTGACCGCGGAAGATACGTGTGGGGGCGAATTCGCCGAGTTTATGACCGATCATGTTCTCGGTAACGTAAACAGGGATGAACTTGTTGCCGTTGTGTACTGCGATCGTGAGACCAACAAAGTCAGGAGAGATCATTGATGCGCGGGACCAAGTCTTGATGGTGGATTTTTTGCCACTGGCTTGAGCTTCGAGCACGCGTTTTTCCAATTTATAATGGATAAAAGGTCCTTTTTTTAATGAACGACTCATAGTATTATCTCTTTAAATTATTTTTTTCTTCTTTCGATGATGTACTTGCTGGAGTTCTTCTTCGGAGCTCTGGTCTTGTAACCCTTAGCCGGGAGGCCCTTGCGAGAGCGCGGGTGACCGCCGGAGGCACGACCTTCACCACCACCCATCGGGTGATCAACCGGGTTCATAACGACGCCACGGACGCGCGGACGCCAACCCAACCAGCGGCTACGGCCGGCCTTACCAGAAACTTCAAGGCTGTGGTCGATGTTGGAAACGATACCGATGGTAGCGCGGCAAGCGCAAAGGATCATGCGGGTTTCGCCTGAGGGCATGCGGATGACAGCGTATTTGCCTTCACGGGACATCAACTGGGCGTATGAGCCGGCGCTGCGTACCATTTTGGCACCTTGACCAGGACGAAGTTCGATGTTGTGAATCTGGGTACCGAGGGGGATTTCACCGAGAGGAAGGCAGTTGCCCAAATCGGGGGAGACACCTTCGCCTGAGAGAATCACTTGACCGACTTTCAGACCGTGCGGGGCGACGATGTAACGCTTTTCGCCATCGGCGTAGAAAAGCAGAGCGATACGTGCCGAGCGGTTCGGGTCGTACTCGATGGTTTTCACTGTTGCGGGAATATTGTCTTTCTCCCTTCTAAAATCAATGATACGATACATTTTTTTGTGACCGCCGCCACGATTACGCATCGTCATCTTACCACTATTATTTCTTCCGCCCGTACTTGATTTGGGGAGCAACAAGCTCTTTTCCGGCTTATCAGTGGTAATGTCATCATAAGCGCTGATTTGTTTGAAGCGCTGACCAGGTGTTACTGGTTTAAATTTTCTTAATGCCATCTTTTATTAAATATTGCTGTAAATATCAATTTTGTCATCTTTGCCCAAGAAAACGGTTGCTTTCTTGAGGGTTTGTTTTTTACCTTCGATCATTCCGGCCTTGGTATAGCGGGAGGAATCCTTACCGCGTTGGATGAGGGTGTTGACTCTGACGACTTTCACGCCGTATATGTCTTGGATTTCCTTCTTGATTTGCGTTTTCGTAGCCGATCTTTGAACGAGGAAGCCGTAGCGGTTGAACTTTTCGGAAGCCGCCGACATCTTTTCACTAATGATAGGTTTTATAATTACGCTCATTGTTTATTCTATTAAATCGTTAATAATTATTCGCCGAGCATTTTGTTGATATCGGCGATGCTGTTCTCGCAGATGATGAGGTCGGTTGCGTTCAGCACGTCATAGGTGTTGGCGTCGATGGCTCTCATCACTTTGGTGCGCGGCAAGTTGCGTCCGGAAAGGTACACGTTGCGGTTTCCTTCATTCACCAGCATCAAGGTCTTGGCATCCTGCAGATTGAATTTCTTGAGGATTTCAACGAAAGCCTTGGTCTTGGGGGCATCGAAGGAGAAGTCTTCCACAACGATGATCTTGTTTTCCTTTGCTTTATAGGTGAAAGCAGAGAAACGGGCAAGACGTTTGATTTTCTTGTTCAACTTGAAGGAATAGTCTCTCGGATGCGGGCCGAAAACAGTCGCGCCGCCACGGATGGTCGGGGACTTGATGCCGCCTGCACGAGCACCGCCCGTACCCTTTTGGCGTTTCAGCTTACGGGTGCTACCGGACACGGTAGATCTTTCGAGAGTGTTGTGCGTTCCTTGTCTTTTATTGGCCATGATGTTTTTGACATCCAACCAGATTGCGTGATCATTCGGTTCCACATTAAAGATTCTGTCGTCTAATGTAACCGTTTTGGCTGATTCACTGCCGTCAATTTTAAAAACTTTTAACTCCATCTTTCAATACAAATATAAGAACCATTGGGTCCCGGAACAGAACCTTTAACTACAATAATGTTTTTCTCTTTAACGATTTTCATGATGCGAAGGTTGATGACTTTCACCTTGGCACCGCCCGTACGGCCTGCCATGCGCATACCGGGGAGGACGCGTGACGGGTAAGAGGATGCACCCATTGAACCAGGGGCTCTCAAGCGGTTGTGCTGTCCGTGCGTGGCATCGCCGACACCGCCGAAGTGGTGACGTTTCACAACGCCCTGGAAGCCCTTACCTTTGGAAATGCCACTCACGTCAACGAATTCGCCTTCAGTGAACACGGTGACATCAAGCACTTCGCCGAATTGTTTCTTGTGGCCCTCTTCAAAGCGGGTGAACTCGCGGAGCACTTTCTTGGGGGTGGTGTTCGCCTTGGCGAAGTGGCCCTTCAAAGGCTTCGGCGTGTTCTTCTCTTTCCTTTCATCGTATCCTAATTGGATAGCAGAGTAACCGTCTTTTTCAACGGTCTTGACTTGCGTCACTACGCAAGGACCAGCTTCCAACACTGTGCACGGAACGGATTTCCCGGAGGCATCGTAGAGGCTAGTCATTCCAATTTTTTTTCCTATTAATCCTGACATTTTTAATTGATTTGATAATAATTTAATGCGTTTCACGCAAATCCATCCACCATCGCTACAAGCATAACACCTTGACACAGAAAAGGTTATCATGCTTTTCGCTCGGGAATTTCTTCACGCGAAAAAGCTTGCAAATATACAAAAAATGTTGTTTCCACAACAATCTTTGAAAAAATTTATTTTACACGATGATTTGGGGCAAAAAAATGACGATCAGCTCGTCGCGTACAGGCCACACGCCTCGCCTACTGTTCCAAGAAGATTTTCTCCACACCGTAATCCTCGCCCAAAATCATCAGGGCGGCGCGGTCGGGATGCTCGCGGTTGGTGCGGACGGCATATTTCCAAATGACACTTTGGTTGGGAGCCAGATTGGCAGTTGAAGAGGCGACGAAGCTTTCGCCACCACGAGTTCCGTCGGGAGTGCTAATCCAACGGAAACTGTCCTTTTCAAATTCCTGACGCAGGGTGATGGCATGCTGGCGGCAGCCATTCACGAATACGAAAGTCACTATCAGTTCATTGGCGTTCTGGGGGTTGCGCTCAAATGTCCGGCTATACTGATAGCCCAGTTTTCCGAGCTCACTCACTTGGCGGTCAGCCTGGGCCGAGAGTCCAAACGGGAGGAGCAAAAACAGGGAAAAAGCGATGATTCTTATCATAAATATTAAAAAAAGTAGAGACACAGAGGGCTGCGTCTCTACAAATTTTATTGGATAGAAAATTACTCAGCAGCGGGAGCTTCGGCAGCAGGGGCTTCTGTAGCAGGAGCCTCGGCGGCGGGAGCTTCTTCAACGGCAGGAGCAGCCTGGGCGTTTTTCTTGCCGCGGCTTCTTCTGGTCTTGGAGGCTGCCTTTTTCTTTTCAACGGTATAGGTTTCGTTGTAGTCGACGAATTCGATGATGCACATTTCAGCGGCATCGCCCTGACGGAAACCGGTTTTCAGAATGCGGGTGTAACCACCGGGACGGTCAGCGATTTTCTGGGAGATTTCGCGGAACAGTTCAGTGACGGCATATTTGTTGTGGAGATAGGAGAATACCATACGACGTGAGTGGGTCGTATCGTTTTTGCTCTTCGTCACCAACGGTTCGATGTATTTGCGCAATTCCTTTGCTTTGGCAGTGGTCGTGGAAATCCGTTTGTGGAGGATTAACGAGCAGGCCATATTCGACAGCATCGCCTTTCTATGGGCGGCTGTTCTTCCTAAATGATTGATTCTTTTCTGGTGTCTCATAACGATTATTCCTTATCTAATTTATACTTTGCTACATTCATTCCGAAATCGAGACCCTTGGATTTTACGAGGTCTTCCAATTCAGAAAGGGATTTTTTACCGAAATTACGGAATTTGAGGAGATCGCTCTTATGGATGGCGACCACATCGCCGAGCGTTTCGAGTGATGCGGAGGAGAGGCAGTTGAGGGCACGTACGGAGAGGTCCATGTCAATCAACCTGGTTTTGAGGAGCTGGCGGATTTTGAGAGTTTCATCGTCGAATTCGCTTTCAACGCCAACGGTAGCCGGGGTATCGACCAAAATCTTGTCATCCGAGAAGAGGACGAAATGTTGGATCAATATCTTGGCCGCCTCGCGAAGGGCGTCCTTGGGAGAGATTGAACCGTCGGTAGTGATTTCGAGGATCAGCTTTTCGAAGTCGGTTTTTTGCTCAACGCGGAAGTTATCGATCACATACTTCACATTGCGGATGGGAGTATAGATGGAATCGATGGCGATGACATTGACTCCTTCGTGGAGCGACTTGTTCTCGTCTGCGGGGACATAGCCGCGGCCTTTGTCGATGGTGATTTTCATCACGAGGCGCACGTCTGGTTCCATGGTGCAGATCACCTCCTCAGGATTGAGTACCTGGAAGTAGTTCAAGAAACGGTTCATGTCGCCGGCGACGAATTTATCCTGACCGGAGATGGTGATGGTTGTCTCTTCGCTAATGTTGTTTTCGATTTTCTGTTTGAAACGGATCTTCTTGAGGTTCAAGACGATGTCGGTGACATCCTGCATCACACCAGGGATGGAGGAGAATTCCTGAGCCACGCCCTCGATTTTGATGGAGGTGATTGCGAACCCTTCCAAGGAGGAGAGCAGCACTCGGCGGAGGGCATTGCCGATGGTCATGCCGAAGCCGGGCTGGAGGGGACGGAATTCAAACACGCCATGAAAATCGTCCGATTCCACCATTATCACTTTGTCGGGTTTCTGAAAGGTTAATATTGCCATTTTTATGAATTTTATGTTTAAAAAATCAAATTGAATGAGAATCAGCCATTATTTGGAGTACAATTCTACGATGGCCTGTTCGTTGATGTTTTCAGGAACCTCTTCTCTTTCAGGATAATTCATAAACTTACCGGTCATCAGATTTGCGTCCCATTCCAGCCAAGGATAGGCGTTGGTGCGGCCAGCGAGGGAATTGGTGATTACCTCGAGAGCTTGTGAGCGTTCGCGAACAGCTACAACGTCGCCGGGAACCAGCAGTCTGGAAGGAATGTTGGAGATTTGTCCGTTGACGGTGATGTGGCGGTGGCTGACGAGCTGACGGGCGGCAGCGCGGGTCGGGGCGATGCCCAGACGGTAAACGACGTTGTCGAGACGTGATTCGATCAGTTTAATAAGGTTTTGGCCTGTAACACCCTTCTTGCTGGCAGCCTTTTCGAACAATTTTCTGAATTGGCGTTCGAGGATGCCGTAGGTGTATTTGGCTTTCTGTTTTTCTTGGAGCTGCATGCCGTATTCGGAGAGTTTGGAACGGCGTTTGCTCTGGCCATGCTGTCCCGGAGGATAGTTTCTTCTCTCGAAATTCTTATCGGGTCCGAAAATGGGTTCTTTGAATTTTCTTGCAATTTTGGTACGAGGTCCAGTATATCTTGCCATGATTTTCTAATTTTAATATTTTTAACTACAATAACTACAAATTAAACTCTTCTGCGTTTCGGAGGACGGCAGCCATTGTGCGGAAGCGGAGTGATGTCGATGATTTCTTCGACATTGATTCCGGAAGCGTGGATGGTTCTGATAGCGGATTCTCTACCGCCGCCGGGACCCTTCACATAAACCTTGACGCGTCTCAGACCGAGGTCGTAAGCGACCTTTGCGCAGTCTTGAGCAGCCATCTGGGCGGCGTACGGAGTGTTCTTCTTAGAACCTCTGAAACCCATCTTACCGGCTGAAGACCAAGAGATTACCTGACCGTCATTGTTGGTTAAAGATACGATTACATTATTGAACGATGCATAAACGAAAGCTTTGCCGAGTGCATCAATTCTTACAACTTTCTTTTTGGTTGTTTTTGTGCTTTTTGCCATATTTCTAATATTTCTTTGTTCTTACTAAACGGCCATCCGCAGGCGAATCAAGCGGCCAAGCGGAAGAGCCACACTATTTTAGCCCTTAGTAGCTTTTTTCTTGTTGGCAACGGTTTTCTTACGGCCTTTACGCGTACGAGCGTTGTTCTTGGTGCTTTGTCCACGCAGCGGCAAACCGATACGATGGCGGATGCCTCTGTAGCAGCCGATATCCATCAGTCGCTTGATGTTCATTTGGACTTCGGAACGCAGGGCGCCTTCCACTTTCATTTCGCCGATGATGCCGCGGAGAGCTGCCAGCTCGTCGTCATTCCATTCGCTTACTTTCTTGTCGAAGCTGATGCCGGCCTCGTTCAAAATGCGTTGGGCCTGGCTTCTGCCAATTCCGTAGATGTAGGTCAAACCTATCTCTCCTCTTTTGTTTTTAGGTAAATCTATACCCGCAATTCTTGCCATATTCTATTTGTGTTTTTAAGTTATTATCTATAAAATCAACCTTGACGTTGTTTGAATTTCGGATTCTTTTTGTTGATAACGTAAACGACTCCGTGTCTTCTTACCACGATGCAGTCGTCACTTCTTTTCTTTACGGATGTTTTAACTTTCATTGCTTTAATTTTTATTATTTATTATTATTTATGTCTGAATGTAATTCTTCCTTTGCTCAGGTCGTAGGGTGACATTTCAATCTGAACCTTGTCGCCAGGGAGGATTTTGATGTAATGCATGCGCATCTTGCCCGAGATATGGGCGATGATGACATGTCCGTTTTCCAGTTGAACACGGAACATCGCATTACCGAGGGATTCGATAACTACGCCTACCTGTTCGATGGATGATTGTTTTGCCATGAAATTTTCTTTTTGGTTTATAATAGATTAATGTTTAATGCCTAATGCCTCTTCTACGAATTGATAAGTGGAAATGACTTCGGGTCCTTTGGAAGTGATGGCGATCTGGTGCTCGAAATGCGCGGCGGGTTTGCCGTCTGCGGTACGAGTCGTCCATTCGTCAGCATCGATTTTGATGCGGTGGGAGCCCATGGCGATCATCGGTTCCACGCAGAAGACCATTCCCGTGCGGATCAGTTCACCGGTACCGGGTTTCCCGTAGTTCGGGATATCGGGGGCGTCGTGCATTCTCCTGCCGATGCCGTGGCCGCAAAGCTCTCGTATCACCCCGTAGTTGAACGGTTTGACATAGCTCTCGACCGCATGGCTGATGTCGCCGATGTGGTTGCCCACCTTCACCGCTTTGATACCCTCGTACAACGACGCTTTGGTGCGTTCCACGAGGAGACGTTTCTCTTCGGAAATCTCGCCGACGGCAAAGGTGTAGGCGTAGTCGCCGTGCCAGCCTCCCAGTTCGGTGCCGCAATCCACGGTGATGATGTCGCCTTCACGCAGCACGTCGCTGTTCGGGATGCCGTGGACAATCACGTCGTTGACCGACAGGCAGAGGGAGGCGGGGAAACCGGCATACCCCTTGAACGAGGGAACGCCGTGGTTATCGCGGATGAACTCCTCAGCGACCTTGTCGATGTAGTAAAGCGGCACGCCGGGTTTGATCAGTTTGGCCACTTCACCCAAAGTCTTTCCAACAAGCAAAGAACTTTTTTTGATTAACTCTATTTCAGAATCAGTCTTCAGATGTACTCTTCTGAGAATACCCATTTTTAGTACGCGCCTCCTGCACGACCTTTGATTTTTCCTGACTTGGTTAATCCATCATAATGTCTCATCCTCAGATGGCTGTCGATTTGCTGCATCGTATCGAGAACGACGCCCACCATAATCAGCAGGGAGGTGCCTCCGAAGAACTGGGCGAACTGTTGGTTCACGTTAAAGAGTGCGCTCACGATAGCGGGCAGGATGGCCACGAAAGCCAGGAAGAAGGAGCCCGGGAGGGTGATTTTCGACATGATGTCATCGATGAATTGGGCGGTTTGCTTACCGGGTTTCACGCCTGGGATGAAGCCGCCGTTCTTCTTCAGCTCTTCAGAAATCTGCTGCGGGTTGATGGTGATGGCCGTGTAGAAATAGGTGAAGAGGATGATCATGATGAAGAACACGATATTGTAGCCCCAGCCGGTATAGTCGATGAAACTGTACCAGAAGCCGCCGGGGGTGATTTCCGCCATATTGATGAAAGTCAGCGGCAGGAACATGAGTGCCTGTGCGAAGATGATAGGCATAACGCCAGCTGCGTTCACCTTGAGGGGGAGGAAGTTGCGAGTGCCGCCATACTGCTTGTTGCCGACCATTCTCTTGGCATATTGCACGGGGATGCGGCGCGTACCCTGAACGAGAAGGATACTCAGACTGATGACGAGCAGCAGGATAAGGATTTCGATGATGAAAACGATCGGGCCGCCGGCATTGTCACCCACGCGGGAGACGAACTCGAATTTGAGGGCTGCTGGGAAACGGGCGATGATACCGATCATAATGATGAGGGAGATACCGTTGCCGATGCCCTTGTCGGTGATTTTCTCACCCAGCCACATCAGGAACAGAGTGGCGCAGATGAGCAGGATGAAAGAGGTGATGGCAAAGGCGGAGATGCCGAGGATTTTGGAGGTCACCATCGTATGGGAGATGGCGCCGTAAGCTGACCCGTACTGGTTGGTGAGGTTGGCGATGTAAGCGGGGGCTTGGATGGCCACCACGGCGACCGTCAGATAACGGGTGATTTTGTTGATTTGCTTGCGGCCGCTTTCTCCTTCCTTCTGCAGTCTCTGGAAGTAAGGTACAACCAAGGTCAGCAATTGGATGACGATGGATGCGGAGATGTAGGGCATGATACCGAGTGCGAAGATGGAAGCCTTGGAGAATGCGCCACCTGAGAAGAGGTCGAGCATGCCGAGGAGACCTTCGCTGGCCTGTTTGGAGAACTCTGCCAATGCGCCGGGGTGTACACCGGGGAGCACGATGTGGGTGCCCAAACGATAGATAAGAATGATGCCCAGCGTATAGAGGATTCTCTTGCGCAGGTCTTCAATCTTAAAAATGTTCTTTATGGTTTCTAAAAATTTTTTCATTCTTGGATATGATTAAATGTTTCTATTTCTGTTCGTCGGCGACAGCTTTAGCTCCGATAACGTTGATGGAGCCGCCGTTTTTCTCGATGGCTTCCTTAGCCGTTTTGGAGAATGCATGCGCATTGACGGTCAATTTGCAGGACAACTCGCCCTTGCCAAGAACCTTAATCAAATCTCTTTTCTTAACCAAACCGTTGGAGATCAAGACTTCAGGAGTGATTTCCGAGATGTTGGTCTTTTCGAAAATATATTGCAGGGTGCTGATATTGATGGCATTGTATTCAACGCGGTTGACGTTTTTGAAACCGCGTTTAGGCAGGATTCTATAGATGGGCATCTGGCCGCCTTCGAAACCAATCTTGCGGCTGTAGCCGGATCTTGATTTGGCGCCCTTGTGGCCTCTTGTGGATGTGCCGCCCTTACCGGAACCTTGGCCGCGTCCTACTCTCTTACTTAATTTCGTTGAATTTTCTGCCGGTTTCAAACTATGTAAATTCATATCTTTCCTCTCTAATGTTTAAACAATCAATTAATTAAATTTCTTCTACGGTTACCAGGTGTTTCACTTTCTCAATCACGCCCAGAATTTGCGGGGTGGCGTTGTGTTCAACAGTTTGGTGCATTTTTTTGAGACCCAATGTCTCAAGAGATCTTTTTTGACGCAAAGGACGGTCAATAGAACTTCTTACTTGTGTGATTTTTAGCCTTTTCATCTACTTTTTATATTAAGGTTATTACTAAATTAATTCTTTTTCGCAGCCATTTCGGAACTTTTTTCTCCAAATCAAACAAGAACAACATATCTTAAAATCATTATACCTTCAATATAAACAATTGAAAGACAGTTACTTGCATTGAAATTTCGACTTCCCGTCCCGAGACGATGGCTTACTTTTTCAAGTCGGCAAATATACAACTTTTTTCTATTGTTCAACAAAAACACAAAAAAAATCCTGTTTTTTGCGTTTTTTGATGATTTTTGTCCTCATTTGAGGTCAAAATCATTCCTAAAGGAGTCTTTTATTTCTGTTTTTCCGCAATTTCATTTGGCACACGCGGCTCATTTTCAGCCTCCTCCGCACCGGCCTCATTTTCCTCTTCCACTTTTCTTCTTGCAAAACGAATCTCCAGCTCTCCTTTGTCATCCACTAAAATGGCAAAAACCAACGCACCCCAGAGCATGATAGGGGCCAAAAGCCAGAGCATCGAAAGAAACCAATAGCTGCCCACAGTATAGATATGCCCCCTTTCGGGATGGCTTTTCAGATAGCGCACCTTCAGCGGTTGGTAGGCCAACTCGGTCTGGGTGAAGACCGGGACCGAGTACTCCTTGGCTCCTACATAATAATATAATGTCATATCGGCCTCATACTGCTTCAGTTCGT
>ONXT01000015.1 GCA_900321845.1 uncultured Bacteroidales bacterium
AGATGGGCGGTTCCGACCAGTGGGGCAACATCACCACCGGCACGGAACTGATTCGGCGCAAAGCCAACGGCGAAGCCTACGCTCTCACCTGCCCGCTCATCACCAAAGCCGATGGCGGCAAATTCGGCAAAACCGAAAAGGGCAACATCTGGCTCGACCCCGTCAAAACCTCCCCCTACGCCTTCTACCAATTCTGGCTCAACTGCAGCGATGAGGACAGCAAACGCTACATCCGCATCTTCACCACCTACTCGAAGGACGAAATCGAGGCGATGGAGAAGGAGCAGGCCGCCGCGCCGCACCTCCGCACGCTGCAAAAGGCGCTTGCCAAGGACTTGACCATCCGCGTACACTCCCAGCAAGACTACGAAGCCGCCCTCAACGCCTCTGAAATCCTCTTCGGCAAAGGCACCGCCGAGAGCTTGGCCTCCCTCTCCGAAAGCATGTTCCTGGCCGTCTTCGAGGGTGTCCCGCAAAGCGAAATCGACCGTGGCCTGCTCGAGAACGGAATTCCGGTACTCGATTTCCTCACCGACCACAGCCATATCTTCCCATCCAAGGGAGAGGCTCGTAGAATGCTGAAAGACAACGGTGTCTCCATTAATAAAACGAAAGTCACTGACACCTATACAGTTAACCTTGATTCCTTGATTAACGGGAAGTATATTCTGGTGCAAAAAGGCAAGAAAAATTACTATATTGTGAAAGTTTGCGAATAGTGATCAGAGATTTGTGAACTGAGTCCTTAGTATGAAGTTTCAACAGTATATTATTGAAAATCTGGAAATTACGGATGCTGGTGCCGAGGGCAAGGCGGTGGCGAAGCACGAAGGGATGACGGTTTTCGTTTCCGGTGTGGTGCCAGGCGACATCATTGACGCACTCGTGGTGAAGAAAAAGAAAACCTACGCCGAAGCCCGCTGCCAACGCATCGTGAAACCATCCCCGCATCGCATTCAACCGCAATGCGAGCACTTTGGAACTTGTGGCGGTTGCAAATGGCAAATGCTTGATTATCAACAGCAATTGTTTTACAAACAGAAGCAGGTGACTGATAATTTCCAGCATCTCGGCCATTTCCCCTATCCAGAGCCGCAGCCGATTTTAGCTTCCGAAAATCAGTATTTTTATCGCAACAAACTGGAATTCACCTTCACACATCAGCGGTGGCTGTCGGTGGAGGATATGCAGAAACAGCAGAACGGTGAATCGGTTGAAATTCGTGGGTTGGGATTCCATGTGCCGAGCAAGTTTGACAAGGTGTTGGATATAGACAAATGCTGGCTGCAACCCGATCCGAGCAACGCCATTCGCTTGGCAGTCAAGCAGTTCGCAATCGATCGTAATCTTCCGTTCTACAACCTCCGTACCCACGAGGGGCTGCTGCGCAACTTGATTATCCGCATGTCCACCACGGGCGAACTGATGGTGATTCTGGTCGTCACCGACTTGAATGCGCAGAGCCGCAGCGTTTTGGAGATGTTGGCGGAGAAATTCCCGGAAATCACCTCTTTGCAGTATGTCGTCAATACGAAGATGAACGACAGTGTGGGCGATCAGACTTTCCATGTGTTTAAGGGTGAGGCGTTTATGATGGAGAAGATGGGTGATTTGGACTTCAAGGTCGGGCCGGCTTCGTTTTATCAGACCAATGCGCGCCAGGCTTTCCACCTCTATAGTGTGGCGAAGGAGTTCGCCGCCGTAACTGCCGAGGATGTGGTTTACGACCTCTACACCGGCACGGGCACTATTGCCAACTTCGTGGCGCGTGATGCAAAGAAAGTCGTTGGTATTGAGTACGTTGAGGCGGCCATTGAGGATGCGAAGGTCAACTCGCAAATCAATGGAATCGGCAATACTGAATTTTACGCGGGTGATATGGCGAAGGTGCTGACACCTGATTTTGTGGCGGCGCACGGCGAGCCCGACATTGTCATCACCGACCCGCCGCGCAACGGCATGCACCCCGATGTGGTGGAACAACTGCTGTTGATGGCTCCGAAACGCATCGTCTATGTGAGTTGCAATCCCGCCACGCAAGCGCGCGACCTGACACTTCTTTCCGAAAAATACGAAGTGAAAAAAATCCAGCCTGTTGATATGTTTCCGCACACGCAACATGTTGAGAATGTGGTGCTTTTGGAGATTCATTAATCACTTATACAATGAAAGTCGCAATATTAGGATATGGGAAAATGGGTCACGAACTGGAACGCTTGTTTGTAGAGGCGGGTGATGAGGTGGTGGCCAAAATTGACAACGAAAAGGATTGGAAAAATCAAGGGGAGGCGTTCAGAACCGCGGATGTGGCGGTGGAATTTTCCATGCCGACGACGGCTGTGAGCAATCTTTTCCGCTGTTTTGATGCCAATGTGCCCGTGGTTTGCGGTACCACCGGCTGGACCAACGATGCTGAAAAGGTGCTGGAAAAATGCAAAGCAACTTCCAATGCCTTGGTTTATGGGGCCAATTTCTCCATCGGGGCCAACCTCTTCTTCAAAATCAATGAATTATTGGCTAAGATGATGAACAACCAGCCACAGTACGAGGTGACAGTTGAGGAGACGCATCATACGCAAAAGAAAGATGCGCCCAGTGGTACGGCCATTACCACTGCCAATTTGATTATCAATCAATTGGATAGAAAAAACGGTTGGTTTTTGAATGATGCGGCAGCAGCGGTCCAAGAGGATAAAATTGCGGTTACAGCTCATCGTCTCGGCAACGAAGCGGGTACGCATGTCGTTCATTATCAGTCGGATAACGACTATTTGGAAATTACGCACAAGGCTTATAACCGCACGATTTTCGCGCAGGGGGCTGTCAGGGCGGCGCGCTGGTTGGTCAACCACAAAGGGATTTATCAGTTCAACGATATTTTTATGCAGATTTAACATGAAAAAATACATTTTTAGCACGTGTTTTCTGCTTTTTTTCATCTGGGGAGTTCGAGCGCAGGTGGATTCATTGAGTACGGCCGATTCAATCCCTCCTCGTCCTGTGATTTATGCCAAAGTATTGAAAGCTACGGATATAAGACATAATCGTGCCACTTTGCACGGGGAGATTATGGAGGTGGACTCCAACCTTCGCTCCTTCTATTTTGAATATAGCGTTGGCGGCAACACCTACCAGGTCAAGGCGGTCAGAAATCAGGACCAGTTGTCGGCGAACATCACCGACCTCGTTCCAGAGTCCACCTATTATTTCAAAGTGGTTGCGAAGACGGCGACTGGTGTGCAAAAAACGGTGCGCCAAAGTTTCCGTACACTGCCCAAACCCATTACTATCCAGGCACACGTCACTCGGCACTCATCCTCTTTTTCAGGATGGGCACAGGGCGTGCTGAACCTGAATAACTTGACCGGCACCAAGAAGCGGCTGGTGAACGCCTGTAATTACAAGAACGCGGTCGTCCGCAACAGGGCGGC
This sequence comes from uncultured Bacteroidales bacterium, assembly GCA_900321845.1. GTDB lineage: Bacteria > Bacteroidota > Bacteroidia > Bacteroidales > WCHB1-69 > UBA1756. The sequence continues at coordinate 3,432 of ONXT01000015.1, forward strand.
AACGGTCGCCGGACAGTCCTCCGGTCCGTTCAACATCGGCCAGATTTGCGACATCTTTGACTATTGCTACAACAATTGGGGCTACGTGAACGACCCGAAGTCGGCGGACATTTACCAAAGTGCCTCCAGTACGCTTGCCAACGGGCTTAACGGCGACTGCGATGATTTCGCCATTGTCACCTGTTCGATGTTGTTGGCCATTGGCGGCGATGCGCGCATCAGCTTCGGACACACCAACGCGGGCGGCGGTCACGCCTTCGCCGAAATCAACTGCGGCCATGCCGATATGCAGAAAGTCGCGGATTACATCGCCGCTCGCTATTCAACAAGTTGGAGCGGCAAAATCCATTATAAAATCGACAAAAACAAGAATTGCTGGCTCAACCTCGACTGGTGGGCCAAACACCCCGGAGGCAAGTACTACCAGGCCGACAGCGGCACGCGATTCTTCATCCTCGATAATTATTGCGAAGACTTTTAATAAGTTGAAAATCAG
>ONXT01000175.1 GCA_900321845.1 uncultured Bacteroidales bacterium
GTCAGCTCGTGGTACTTTCCAACTCCAATTCCACTTTGTCCAACGCGGGGATATGCAACGGCGATTTTGTGCAGATTGGAATCGCCCCATCGGGAAACCCTGACATCTCTTACGAGTGGTGGCCTCAGAACGACTTGAGCAACCCGTTCATTTCCAACCCCATAGCAGATCCCACCACCACCACCACCTATATGCTCTTCATTACCGACGGCATCTGCATTGATACCATTACACAAACCGTCACGGTGGAAAATCTGACCGTTGATGCCGGAGAAGACCGCACCATCTGCCTCGGCACCTCCGCTCTCATCGTACCGAGCACGTCCAGTCCCGGGCGGCAGTATTATTGGTCACTAACCCCCGACTTCTCCTCACACATCAATCCGAACATCAACTCCCCTTCGATTCTCGTAAGTCCAACGCAAACAACGACTTACTACCTGCGGGTGGTGGGTGAATATTGCGAAGCGGTTGACGAAGTGACCATATATGTCTCCGATTTCTCCATAGAAACGCCTGGCAACTACGTGGTTTGCTATGAAGACAGCCTCCAGATTGTGACGGTGATTGCGGAACAAGGGGAATACACCTATCAGTGGTCTCCGGCGGAAAGCATTGTGGCGGGCGGGCAGAGCGACTCGCCGTGGGTGCGCCCGCTGGAAAACACCACTTACACGGTGACGGCTACGAATGAGTACGGCTGCACGGCCTCTTTGCAGATTCCCGTGCAAATCAAGCGTTACCAGTCCGATCCGGTCGTTACCGATGCGCTCTGCAACGGAAGCCACGACGGCAGTATCACACTCAACGTGAGCGGCGGCGAAGAGCCCTATTTCTACAATTGGTCAAATGGGGCCACCACCTCCACGACCACACAACTGCACGCCGGTACCTACACGGTGACCGTCACCGACAATACAGGCTGCAAGGGCATCGATTCACTGATAGTTAGAGAGCCAGCTCCCCTCAATATCGCACTTTTGAGTTCTCAAAACGTAGCTTGCGACCAACTTTGCGACGGCATTTTGCAGGTGCAAGCGAACGGGGGTACGGGACCCTACACCTACTCGTGGCTGCACGGCGCTACTGGCAGCAGCCTCTCCAACCTATGCGCCGGCATCTACACGGTGAGGGTGGAAGACGCCCATCATTGCCCCATCTCCGCCATCTTTGAAATAGAAGACACCGCCTACTCTCTCCCCTATCAGATTTCGCAGATTTCCTGTACCGGGAATTGCGACGGAGCCATCTATCTCTCCCCAAATTTCAATGGATTTGACCACCAGATTGTCTGGAATCAGGATCAGAGCCTCAATTCAGACACCCTAACCGGCTTGTGCGCCGGCAACTATTTCGCCACCCTCAATATTGAAAATGGCTGCACTTATCAGCTTTATTTTCAGATTGAAGAGCGCGATGCACTGGAATTCCTGCACATCTTTCCCATCTCGCCCAGTTGCTATGGCGACCTGAACGGAAGTTTGCAGGTGGTGATGGTGGGCGGCGAACAGCCCTATACCTACTATTTAAACAATACGGAGGTTGCGATGCCTTTGGAGGACCTCGCCCCTGGAAGTTACCCCATTTCGGTGGTGGATGCCAATGATTGTCGCATTGACACGACCATCGTGATTTTGCAACCGGAACTGTTGGAGGTGGCGGAAACGCACGTTTCACCGCCATGCCCCGAAGTATGCCGTGGCGAAATCCGATTGAATGCGCAAGGCGGTACAATCCCCTACCGCTATGCATGGAGCAATGCCTCTACGCAAGCGCAGATTGACGAACTCTGCGCCGGCACATACACGGTAACCGTGACGGACAGGAACAACTGCACAACGACACTGGAGATTGTGCTGACCGACTCCTCGCTATTCAGTCAGGATGTAGAGGCTTGGACGGATGTCGATACGCTGTATGCCGGTGAGACCACGCATCTGTTTTCCACTGACTTGGGCGATGATTTCAGTTATCAGTGGAACCCGTCGGGGAGCGTAGCGAAACCCAACGAGCCAGAGACCGATGCAACCCCTTTAAGCACAACAGATTATGTAATCGTCGTAACAGATGAGTACGGGTGCAGGAAGACGGACACGGTGCATATTTTCGTGCGTGACGTGATTTGCGAAGAGCCGTATGTGTTTGTTCCGAATGCCTTTTCTCCGAATGGCGACGGCAAGAACGACGTGCTTTATGTGCGCGGCGAAGTAATCACAAGTGTGAAATTCGAGGTTTTTGACCGCTGGGGAGAGAAGGTGTTCAGCACCACTACACTGTCGGACGGATGGGATGGGATTTTCCGAGGAGAACCGTGTGAACCGGGGGTTTACGACTATTACCTCGAAGTCACCTGCATGGGGCAGAAGCAGTTCTTCAAGAAAGGGAATGTGACGCTGCTGAGATAGGTGTTTTGAACCGCGTCGGAATCGAATAAAAAAAGCACATAGCGTAAAATATTTTTTCGTACCTTTGCACCCGTTTTTTAGAACCTATTAAAATTCACACAATGGGAAGAGCATTTGAATATAGAAAAGCAAGAAAATTCAAGAGATGGGGCAACATGGCCCGCACATTCACACGTTTAGGAAAGGAAATCACGATGGCAGCCAAGGCCGGCGGTCCCGACCCGAACGCCAACGCCAAACTGCGTCTGCTCATCCAGAACGCGCGTTCCGAAAACATGCCGAAGGACAATGTCGATAGAGCCATCAAGCGTGCTTTCGAAAAGGACACCTCCGACTACAAGGAAGTGCTCTTCGCCGGCACCGCCCCGCACGGCGTCGCCGTGGTGATTGAAACCGCCACCGACAACAATCAGCGCACCGTCGCCAACCTCCGCAGCTATTTCAACAAGCTCGGCGGCACCCTCGGCAACTCCAACATGCACGACTTCATCTTCGACCACAAGAGCATCTTCACCGTCGTCCGCACCCCCAACCTCGACCTCGAGGAATTCGAACTCGCCATGATGGACTTCGACGCTGAAATCGATGCCGACGAAGAGGAAGTGATCGTGATGGCCGACTTCTCCGCCTTCGGCCCCATCCAGAAATATCTGGAAGACAACAAATACGAAATCAAGAGCTTCAAGTTCGAACGTATCCCCAACGTGATGAAATCCGTCACCGACGAACAACGCGAGGAAATCGAAAAGCTCCTTGAAAAAATCGAAGAAGACGAAGACGTCACCAACGTGTTTACCAATATGGAGTAACAGTGATGTGTGAGCGGTGAACCTCAATCCGATGCGGTCACCGCTCACCCATTCAGTTCACTAAATAATAATCGACCATTAACCAAAGCTATGAAGCACTATTACAAATTTCGGGTTTATTATGACGAAGTGGAAGATTTCGTACGCGACATCGAAATTCTCTCTAACGACAACTTTGAAAACTTCCACAAAATCCTTTTCTCCTCTATCGGATTGAAAGGTAACGAGTTGGCATCGTTCTACCTCTGCGATTCCAAATGGAACAAGCAGAAGGAAATCTCCCTGATGGACATGGGCGACGACAGCGAAAAGGAAGAGCCGGAATACGAAGACGAGGATTCCTACTCCCTCCGCTCCAAACTGCCCATCTTCGTGATGAAAGACTCTTTGTTGAAAGACTTTATCTCCGACCCGCACCAGCACATCATTTATGAGTATGACTTCCTCAACCCGAAAGTTTTCTACATCGAGTTGCTGAAAGCGCTGCCCGCTGAAGAGGGCGTTGAGTATCCGCGCTGCACAAACAGCGTGAAGGAGATGCCCAAGGAGCTGAAAAACGTGGTGCTTCCGAATCCCGATGACGACTTCAAGCTGGAGGATGAGGACGAAGACGACAATGATGGCTTCGATGACGGCTATGACGAAATGGATTTGAACGGTCTGGATGAATTTAACATTTGACAAACCGACTTTACTGGTGATTGCAGGTCCGACGGCAGTCGGCAAAACGCAATTCGCCATTGAAACCGCCCTACAATGCGAATCTGTCGTGCTTTCGGCAGATTCGCGTCAGTTTTACAAGGAGATGAAAATCGGGACAGCAGCCCCCTCCGACGAAGAATTGGCAACGGTTAAACACTACTTCATCGGCAATCTCTCCATCCACGACTATTACAGCGTTTCCAAGTACGAGCAGGATGTTCTCCAGCTGCTTCAATCCCTTTTTGCCCGACACAACGTAGTGGTTATGACCGGCGGCTCCGGCCTGTACATCGATGCGGTGTGCAACGGAATCGACGAGCTGCCCGACCCAGACCCCGAAATCCGCCAATTTGTGAACGACATCTACAAGAACGACGGCATCGAGACCCTGCGCGCTCAACTCCGCAAGGTGGACAAAGCCTATTACGACACCTGCAACCTCGCCGACCACAAGCGGATGATTCGTGCGGTGGAGGTCTCGCTCCAGATGGGGAAACCCTACTCCGAATTCTTGAAGAACCCGCACAAGAAACGCGATTTCGACATCCTAAAATATTGTCTCATGCGCCCCCGCGAAGAACTCTTCGGCCGCATCAACCGGCGTGTGGACTTGATGATGGAGCAGGGACTATTGGAGGAGGCGCGGCAACTCTACCCTTACCGCGAACTCAATTCACTCAATACAGTCGGATACAAGGAACTGTTTGACTTTTTCGACGGAAAACTCTCTTTGGAACAGGCAGTTACAGACATCAAAACGCACACGCGACGCTATGCCAAACGCCAGATGACATGGTTCAAGCGCGACGGAA
>ONXT01000245.1 GCA_900321845.1 uncultured Bacteroidales bacterium
AAATTGAAGAGGAATTGTTTATGTGTATAATGTTAATTTGATTTAAAATTCAATATCTATAACTTATGAAAAGAAGTGTACTTTCTGTATTGATGGCAATAGTGTTATTTATCTCGGCAGGTAATCTTTTTGCACAAAATACGCCCGTGGCGCGCAACCAGATTGCCTCAAACACGAGTTCCGAAGCCGACCGTTCCGCCCAATGGCTCAGCTGGGCGCAGGAGACCCCGATGTACAACATGCTGGGGTTTAACAGCACGACGCAATTTTACGCGATGCAACGGTTTGACGCGAACGACCTCTCCACACATGTCGGGGAGCAGCTGACGAGAGTCAAATTCTTCCCGTCGTATGACGAGGATGACCCAACCTCCGCCAGCTACACGATTCTCGTCTATACCGGAGGCTCCGTCTCCGGCAGCACCTTCAGTCCAGGCACGTTGATGGTTTCGCAGCCGGTGAGCAGCGTCACCTACGGACAGTGGAACATCGTGGACCTCAACTCGCCCGTCACCATCAGCTCCGGCCAGGAACTGTGGATCGGCGTCTATATCACCGCCTACTCCGGCTACGCCATGGCGCACGATGACGCCGCCGCTGTCTATAACAAAGGCAACATCATGTACTACAACGGTTCATGGGGCACCGGCGACGACTTTTTCTCCGACATCACCATCCACAACTGGAAAATCGGCGGCTACGTGAGAAGCAGCGGCAATGAACAATACGTGGACCTCAGCGTCGGCGTCTTCGACAATGAGGTGGACCAGAACCTGATTGATGCCATGACCGTGCCAGCCGGCGATGCCTTCAAACCCATTCTCATCTTCAGAAACGAAAACTCAGCGTATTCTGACGGAGAGTATGCCGACAGTGTCATCATCACCACCTACCTCGACACCACCCAACTCCACCAGCACACCTACATCCATACGCTCGCTTTAGGTCACGGCATCTACAGCGAAGTAACCGAACTCACCGCGCTACAGATCTCTTCCCTCCAACTCCGCGGCACTACGCACACCTTCACCCTCCGCGCCCGCCCCGCCGCAGGATGGATTGACCAAAACATGGTCAACAACGTCAAAACCATCTCAGTAACCTTTGAGGATTTCACTGACTATCACACAATTACCATACTCAACGAAGACAGTACCATCATCCCTTGCTGCACTTTACAAGTCCGCGACGGAGTGAACAAGATGTTGAACATTTATCCGCCCAACGGCGTCAGCAGCCTCCAATCCCTGCTCGTTGACGGCCAACCCGTCACAAATTACAATGTAATCAACAATTCCTTGGTCAGATACACCTTCACCAATGTGACGGAAGATCACACCTTCCAAGCCATCTACGACACCAGCCACGTCAACATTCCTGAATTCAATGCTGACAGGGCGGTGTCCATCTATCCGAATCCGGCGAAAGACGAGATTTCGATTTCATCAGAAAAAAGCATCCTCAACATTGACATTTTCGATATGGCTGGAAGACTGGTGCTTCAGTTCCAACCAGCATCAAGTAATGCGATGTTGGACATCAAGCCATTGAAATCGGGTTTTTATGTTGTCAAAATCACCACAGAAAAAGAAATTTTCACCCAAAAGCTCATTAAGGAATAGTGAACATAGACTTTGAATTTGAATTTTGAATAAAACATTAGGTATCATGAAAAAAATCATCTGTCTCATCATTGCATTGGCGGCCATTTTCCAAATCGGACTCGCACAGAATACGCTTCCGCAAGGCGAAAGAATTGCGGCAAACCATGCCACACTTGACATGCAGCACGAGCGCGCCGGCGTCTATCTCAGCTGGTGCCAGATTTTTGAAGACTACTACCTTTACGGCTGGAACGAGCCCATGCAGATGTACGCGATGCACCGCTACGAGGTATCCGACATCGCCCAATACAGTGGCTACTCACTGAAACGCGTCAGCTTCATCCCCACCGACGCATCGGCCATTTCATCCTCCTACCCCGCCACTCAAGCCAACTTCACCGTAGTGGTCTATCAAGGCGGAAGCTACAACGGCACTTACAACCCAGGTACACTCGTCTATTCGCAACAAGTCACCAATGTGACTTACAATGAAGTGAATACGGTGATTCTCAACACGCCGGTCGCCATCAACACAACGCAAGAGCTGTGGATCGGCATCTTGTACGACATCACGGCAGGCTATCCCTTTGCCGTCGACGATGGCGTAGCGGTTGAGCACAAAGGAAACATCATTGGTTAT
>ONXT01000176.1 GCA_900321845.1 uncultured Bacteroidales bacterium
AAATTACGAAAAAAGCATATTGGAGTACGAAGATGTGCAGGATGCCATGTCGTGCGCCCGTGCTGAGGGCAGGGAAGAAGGGAGAACAGAAGCAATTCTCAGTACCGCCCGCAAATTACTTCAATTGGGTGTTTCTGTTTCTGACATAGTCAAAGCTACAGGTTTGAGCGAGGAGCAGGTAAGGGAGCTGAAATAATTGCTGCATAATTCCGAAATAGTTCCTTCCAGAATACAAAAACAGCAACTTAATTGCCATTAAGTCGCTGTTTTCAATCGTGGGAGCTACAGGATTCGAACCTGTGACCCTCTGCTTGTAAGGCAGATGCTCTAAACCAGCTGAGCTAAGCTCCCCCTCATTTAGAGGCTGCAAAAATACAGCTTTTTCGGTTACCACCGACATATTTTTTGCGATTTTTCAATATTTTTTTATTTACTTGAAAATCAAATCGTTATCAACAATCCAAATCCATATTACAATAGATTTAGGTGAAAATATTTCTGCAATCGGTGAATTGGAATGGAAGATTTTCGATCCCAAAGTGGAAATCATGAGGAATTGAGCCAACCTCTAACCTCTACCTATTTGGGCAGCAACTTGACGAAGGGGATGCACATCTCCTCCAGCGAAATGCCCCCGTGCTGGAAGGTATCCTTGTACATATTCACATATTGGTTGTAATTGTTGGGATACGCGAGGAAATTGTTGCCGGTGGTGAAAACGTACGATGCCGTCATGTTCTCCTTCGGCAGGAAAATATCCTCCGGACGGCGCACCTCGTAAACGTCACGCGATTTGCAGTCGAGGTTCTTGCCCACCTTGTAGCGCAAGTTGGTGTTGGTTTCACGGTCGCCCACAATCTTGATCGGCTTCTCAATCTTGATGGTGCCATGGTCGGTGGTGATGTAAATCGGCACCTTCTTCTCCGACAGGAACTTAATCATCTCCAGCATCACGGAATTGGAGAACCATGTAGCGGTTACGTGGCGGTACGATCTTTCGTCGTTAGCCAGCTCGCGAATCAGTTCGACATCCGTGCGGGCGTGCGAAAGCATATCCACGAAGTTGAAAACCACCACGTTCAACTGGTTTTGCATCACCTTGTAGAATCCCTCCAACGTCTTTCTGCCGAAATCCATATTCAGGATTTTCGAAAACGAGATTTTGCTGCTCTTGCCATACCGCTTCAGATACTCTTCCAAAAGCGGTTGCTCGAACTGGTTTTTGCCTCCTTCATCGTTCTCATTCAGCCAGTATTGCGGGTATTTTTTCGCGATTTCGGAGGGCATCAGGCCTGCAAACATGGCATTGCGCGCATAGTGCGTGGCGGTGGGCAGAATGCTGTAAAAAAGCGTCTCGTCATCCAACCGGTAATAGGGCAAAATATAGGGCAGAATGGTTTTCCATTGGTCGTAGCGGAGGTTGTCCACAACAAAAAGGAATGCGGTTTTCCCCTCCTGCAAATCGGGGAAAAGCTTCTCTTTCAATATGGTATGCGAAAACAGCGGCTTCTCGGAACTGCGTCCGTGCAGCCAATCCTCATAGTTTTTGATGACAAATTTGGCGAACTGCAAATCCGCCTCTGTCTTCTGGTCGGCCAGCATCTCCCCCACCCCGCTGTCTTCAATTTTGTCGAGTTCCAACTCCCAATAAACCAGCTCCTTATACAACATTTCCCACTCGGCGAGGGTCATACTGTCGGAAATTTTCAACGAGATGTCGCGGAAGGCCTGCTGATAGCCCATGGTGCTCTTCTCGTTCACGATCTTGTTGTTCTCGATATTCTTCTTCAGACACAGCAGAATCTGATTGGGCTTCACCGGCTTGATGAGGTAGTCGGCGATGTTGGCGCCGATGGCATCCTCCATAATGTGCTCCTCCTCACTCTTGGTAATCATCACCACCGGCGTGTGCGGATGCACGGTCTTGATGTGTTTCAGGGTTTCAATGCCGCTTAATCCAGGCATGTTTTCGTCGAGAAAAATGATATCGACATCCTCATTATCAAGAATTTGAATCGCCTCATTGCCGCTCACGGCGGGAATCACCTTGTAGCCCTTGTTTTCCAGGAAGATGATATGCGGTTTCAGCAGGTCGATTTCATCATCCGCCCAAAGAATGGTTGTACTCATATTATAAATTGTTTAATCGTTGATTTGATTGTTGATTCTGTATAGAACAAATTACATAACGGACAAAACGGGAAATAATTGTTTGTATTGACATTGACTTCATAGTTCTGCAACATTTATGGAATGGATGCGTCAATTCCCCAAAATCACGTATCTTTGCACGCTAAAAAAATTTAGGAACATGCGCAATTTCTGTCTTGTCATCGGGCTGCTAACGTGTCTAATCTTCTCAGCATCAGCACAAAAGAAGGGCTACAACATCCGCATTACCGATGACGGTCTTAAAGGGAAGTATTTTTTCGTCGGTTTTTACGGGGAAGAATCCTTCGTGCTGGACAGTGCTGTTGCCAAAAACAACACGCTGGTTTTCAAGGGGCGGAAGTTTCTCAACAATGGTTATTATAGAGTCATCGGGCAGAACGAAACGGGCATGCCGCTCATCATTGAGCAAAGCCGGAAGTTCGAGATGGATTTTCTCGCCTCTCCCCCGCTCACCTCGAATGAGAACCGCATTTACAGAGACTACCTTTTGTCGAACGTGGAGCCACGAGCCTTCGTGCGTTCCGTCACCTCTGCCGATCCCAACACATTGGTATCCAAATACATGCTTTTGGAAACATTCGGTCATGACACCCTCCTACCCGATGACGGCGACCTGCTGCGCCATCCGCATTACGACGAAATCACATGGCCGAAACTGGAAAATGCCGATGCCGCCACGCTGGACGACTTCTTCTACCGTCACAACACCAACCGCGAAATCGGCCGCTACTACCTCGGCAGAAAAATCCTCCAACTGTGGAACACCGAGCAGGACAACGACCTGCTGGTTTATCTTTACGACAAATACTACTCACCGGAACTCAACCTCTTCGACGAAGAGCACGACCGGCTCATCCGCAGGCATGTGGAGCGGGCGCGACGTGTGCTCATCGGCGCGAAGATGCCCCCGCTGACGGCCTACGACGCGCAAGCCAAGCCCGAATCCACCACCAACATCCATCGCGCCTACACCGTCATCTGGTTCTGGGACCCCGACTGCGACGACTGCATGATTGAAACCCCGCAACTACACCAGTTCTACCTCGAAAACGCCGACAAGTACGACTTCGAGGTGTTCGCCGTCTCCATCACCGAAGACATCGACCGGTGGAAGAAAACCTGCAAGGAGATGGGACTGTCATGGATCAACACCTGCTACGCAATGGGCGAGCCCAACTACGACTTCATCAACTATTTCAACATCCTCACCACACCCGGTTCCTTCCTGATTGACAAAGACCATAAAATAATCATGCGTTCGTTTTCGTTAGACGAACTGCAAGACTTCTTTCAAAAGACCTATAAAAATTCAGAAGAATGAAAAGACTGGTATTCATTGCATTGTCCGCTCTCATACTGATTCCCTGCGGGCTTCAGGCACAAAAGAAGGGCGGCAAATCCTCCACCCAGACCAAAGGACACAACATCGTATTCAACATCAAAGACGCCAAAGACACAATGGTGGTTCTCGCCGTCTATTACCGCGACAAACTGATTCTAAAGGATTCCACCAAAGCATCCAAACCCGGTACATATATATTTAAAGGCGACAAGGAATACCAGGGCGGCCTTTACAAATTGGTGAGCCAGAAACATTATCCCTATCTCGACTTCATCATGGACGGGAGCCAGAATTTCACCGTCAATTGCGACACAACCGGCAACGTGAAGAACGTCTCCTACGTGAATTCGCCCCAAAACGAAATCCTGCTGGCTTTCCAGAAGAAAACCGTTGACGCCCAAAAGGACATGAGCGACCTGCGACGCTATCACGAAGATGCAAAAAAAGAGAACAACCAGGCCGCCATGGATTTGTACGACGAGAAGATGAAAAAACTGAACGAGGAGATGGAAACCTACATCTGGGATTTGATCAACGCGAATCCCGACTACCTGTTCTCAAAGATGCAGAGGGGCTACCAACAGGTCACCATCCCCGACAACCCGACACTGCCTGACGGCACCGTCGATTCCACCTTCCAAGCCCGCTACTTTTTCGCCCACTATTGGGACAACATCGACCTGGGCGACAGCCGGCTGATTTTCACGCCAGTTCTGGAACCCAAAATGAAGGACTACTTTGGGAAATGGCTGCAATACCAAGAGCCCGACACCATCAACAAGTATGTGGACATGGTTCTGGAAAAGGCAGAAAAGGACACGCTGATGTACCACTACTTTGTGGATTGGCTGGCTTACAAATACGAAAGCAGCAAAGTGCTCGGCCACGACGGCATCTTTGTCCATATCGTGAAAAACAACCACATGAAGGGCAAATGCACATGGCTTGACGAGGACATTCTTCGCAAATACGAAAAAAGAGTCAAACACCTCGACCCGTTGCTAATTGGAAAAAGGGCGATTGAGCTGGTCATCCCCGACACCACCCTCACCGACGACTACACGAAGTGGCACTCCTCCTATCGTCTGCCGAAACGCTACACCATCCTCTGGTTCTTCGACCCCGACTGTCCGACCTGCAAGAAAGAGTCCAAGAAACTACGCGAACTCTACGACTCCCTCGAACTGAAGGGAACCCGCAACTTCGACGTCTATGCCGTCGCCAACGATTCCGACCTCGATCGCTGGAAAAAATATGTGAAAGAGAACAACTACCCGTGGATCAACGTGGGCGGCAACAAGGGCAACGTGGACTATCTCGAAGCATACAACATCTACGAAAGCGGCAACCCGGCCATGTTCATCATCGACAACTGGGACGATCACAAAATCATCCTCAACAAAAGGATTGAGATAAACACCATCCCCGAATTCCTCCAACAATACGAAAAACGATTCAACAGCAAAAAATAGTTAAAAAGAAAGAGATGACAGTCAAACCAAGTATTCCAAAAGGCACACGCGACTTCACTCCGGTGGAGATGATGCGCCGCAACTATATTTTCCAAACCATCCGCACCGTGTTCGAGAAGCACGCCTACCTGCCGATAGAGACACCAGCGATGGAGAACCTCTCCACACTGATGGGCAAGTACGGCGAAGAGGGCGACCGGCTGCTGTTCAAGGTGTTGAATTCCGGCGACTTCACCCATGGGGTGGATATGAACGAAGACTCCCCTACCCGCCTGGCCACGAAGATTTGCGAAAAGGGGCTGCGCTACGACCTCACTGTGCCGTTCGCACGCTTTGTAGTGCAACACCAGAATGAAATCACACTGCCCTTCAAACGCTACCAAATGCAGCCAGTGTGGCGCGCCGACCGACCTCAGAAAGGCCGCTACCGCGAGTTCTACCAGTGCGACGCGGATGTCATCGGCACCACCTCCCTGCTCAACGAAGCGGAACTGATGCAAATCACCTCCGAGATTTTCCAGAAGTTCGGCATCGATGTCGTCATCAAAATCAACAACCGCAAGATCTTGTCGGGCATCGCTGACGTTTTGTGCGCCTCCGACAAAATCACCGACATCTGCACCGCAATTGACAAACTGGACAAAATCGGCAAGGAAAACGTCTGCCAGGAGCTGATGGAGCGAGGACTCAGCTGCGAGGCCATCGACAAACTGCAACCCTTCTTTGATTTCAGCGGAAGCAACACGGAGAAACTCGCCAAGCTGGAGACGATTTTTGCAGAGAGCGAAATCGGACTGAAGGGGGTGGAAGAAATCCGCAAAATGCTGGAGTACGCCGAAATGCTCGCCATCCCGACGGAAATCGAGCTGGACATCACCTTGGCGCGCGGCCTGAACTACTACACGGGCGCCATCTTTGAGGTAAAGGCCCGGAATGTCAGCATCGGCAGCATCTCCGGAGGCGGACGCTACGACAACCTCACCGGCATCTTCGGGCTGAAAAACGTTTCCGGCGTGGGCATCTCCTACGGCGCCGAACGCATCTACGACGTTCTCAACGAGCTGGGACTCTTCCCGAAATCGCTGGAATGCCCCGTGAAAGCCATCTTCATCAACTTCGGTGAAAAGGAGGAGCAATATGCGCTGGCTGCATTACAACAATTGCGCGCCGAAGACATCACGGCAGAAATCTATCCCGACAAAGCCAAAATCGGCAAGCAGATGACCTTCGCCAACAACAAGGGAATCCCCTTCGTGATTATGGCCGGCGAAGACGAGATGAAAGAGAACGCTTTCACACTCAAAAACATGGAGACAGGTGAACAGCAGAAACTGAACCTCGCCAAACTGATAGAGGAATTGCAATAAGACAAAGCCCATCAGCCACAACGGCTTCCAAAACAGAAATAGCAAAAGCCCAATAAAAAAAAAGAATCACGCAAAATTACGTGATTCTTTTTTTATGATGAATGATGCAGGACTATTTCACCTCATCATTGACTTCGAACTTGCTTTCGTTTTCAACCAACAGTTTGTTCAACTTATTGTAGGAGAAGACCATATAGCATTCGTAGCCGAGATAAACGATCCAACCGATGATGAAGAGTACCAGTACGGTGGTGTGGTTGATGTAGCAGAACAAGCCTTTAACGCCAAAGAAGGTGCCCATGCTGAGCATTCCCATATCAAGGGCTGCCGTATTGGCATTAATCAAAGCGAAGAGGAACCAGAAATTGAAGCAGACAACGATACCACCGACAACCAACGACATCAGGACTTTGGCGAAGAGGTAGGCGCCCCACCAGAAACCGACGGATTCCATTTGACCGGCATCCTTCGTTTCAGCGAGGATGGACTTGTCTCTCAGCAGGGTGTTGGTCTCGCTCAACATCTCGTTGAAAGTGGAGCAGGGCTTGAACAAGTTGTAAACAGGTATAAACCAACCGATTACAGACCACGCTTTGCTATAACGGATTTTTTGGATGCGTTGACGGAACTTCAGGGCAAAGGGCGACGGCTGGTCAAAACCATCAGCGGACTTGCGGTTCACGTGCATCCATGGTGACAATTTATATACATTGTCCATATTCGATGCCATCCAGTAAGCGAGGAAGATGATTTTAACAATAAAGATAATAATAGCGATGATTACCACAGCATTGAAGGATTTTAATGCGGGAACCACCGTCTTCATCTTTTGATTATAGGAGCTTTCAACAGGAACGAACGCTTCCTGATAAGCGCTCAAGGTATCTTTAATCAACGCCAATGAAGTCGAATCGTCCTTCGTGGTGGAAACCTGCTTTTGAATTTGGCCATTTCTGTCTTGAACGACCAGCTTCAGAGAGTCAACAGCCTTCTTGTTTTTCTTCTCGGCTGCGATTTTAGCGTTCAAACTATTCACTTCAGCTTCAAGTTCGCTTTTAACACTCTCATTATTAGCGATTTTCTTTTCAGTAACGTAAACTGCACGCTCAAAACGGGCGATGGAATCCTTGATTGCAGTGTATTGCGGTTTCACATTTTGGAGATCTTTGTTCAACCCATCATATTTCTTCAGTTGAACACCGATAATGACAATCAGGATGAGCAACACGGCATTCAGCACCATGGCAATCTTACCCCACAGACTAGTATTTGCAATTTTCTTCATACTAAAAATTTTATATTTCTTTGATTATTAATTAATTACAATTGATAGAACGTTTATTTTTTACAAGGGGCAAATTTACATTATTTTTCCAATAAAAGATTGAATTGAAAAAAAATAATTATTAACCTGTGAACTGAGATTGACAGGCCGCAGACAGACATCCTGTAGTGGACTGAAAATGAATGAACAGCGAACTGAATCGGGGGATGAACGGGCGAAACCCACTGATTCCCATTTCAGCTTACAAATCACATACGAGATACGGAGGCGGAACTATCCTGAAATGCCAACAGAAATCAATGTAAAATCCTATAAACCAACTCTTTATACAATTCTGCCTCTTCCACTGAATTGTCAACACCCTTGGCGCGCGCATCAAATTCGCGAAGGGTGGAGATGATTTTGATTAGCGAGACGGGGGAATACTCCATGGCGATATGGGCATGTCGCTGAAGCTGCGCTGGAGACTGCCTGTTGCCGAACAACGCACGCTGTTCTTCCAGGTCTTTTTTCGGAGCGAAGTGAAAGCTCAATAAGGCATTATAGTAGCTGTAGAGGCTGGCGATGGCAGCTATGATGGAGTTGCTCTTGATGTTCTGACCGAAAACATCCACGATTTTGTAAGCTAACGCGGCTTTGCGCGCAACCAGCGCATCGCGAAGCGCGAACACATTGTACTGATTGCTGATTCCGATGAATTTTTCCACCACTTCGGGAGTGATTTCGCTGCCTTCGGGCACGAAAATCTTCAGTTTGAAAAATTCATTGTCGATGCGGGAGAGGTCGTTGCCAATATGCTCCGCAATGAGCTCGGCGGTTTGCTGCGAGATTTTGTAGTTGTGCTCTTTCGCACAGGTCTCCACCCACTTTCCAAGATTGTAATCTGGCACTTTGGGCGATTCAAAGACTACACCCGTCTTGTCGAAGGCGGCGGTAAGCTCGGCTTTGGGCTTGACGTACTTATAGCAGATGACCAATATCGTGCTGGGGGACGGGTTTTTCGCGTATACTTTCAGCGCGTCCAGGTTCGGCCAGCCCTTGGCCTCCTTTGCAATCACCACCCGTTTTTCCGAACCGAAAGGGAACTCCTTCGCACTGGCCACCACCTCGTCAATCTCAGTGTCTTTCGCATAAAACACTACCTGATTGAAGTCGCGGCTGGCTTCATCGATGACATTCTCCTCTATATAACGGGAAATTTTGTCGATATACAACGGCTCCTCGCCCGCGAGGAAATAGACGGGCGCATACTCCTTCTTTTGCAGTTGGGACATGATGTCCTTGAAAGTGGCTTTCATATCAGTCTTGTAATTTGGCGCGTGCGGCGGAATAGGGTGCCGCATAGATGGTGGAAAAATCGTTTTTAAGGTATTTGAAATAGCCGCACACGGCAATCATGGCGGCATTGTCGGTGGTCAGGTCGATGGTGGGGACGAACAGACGGCGATGGTACTTGTCGGCCAGTGCCTGCATGGCATTGCGCAATCCGCTGTTGGCGGAAACGCCGCCGGCTATCACCAAATCACGGCAGTCGGTCTGCTGCAGAGCCTTTTCCACCTTGTTGCCCAAGGATTTGACGATGGCATACTGCATCGACGCCGCCAAATCGGCCTTGTTTTCTTCAATGAAATTCGGATTTTCCTTCAAATTGTCACGGACGAAATAGAGGAAGGAGGTCTTCAGGCCGCTGAAACTGTAGTCCAGGCCGGGCAGATGGGCGATGGAGAACTGGAAACGCTTCGGGTCGCCCTCCTTCGCCAGTTTGTCGATGACAGGGCCGCCCGGATAAGGGAGCCCGAGAATCTTGGCTGCCTTGTCGAAGGCTTCGCCGGCGGCATCGTCGATGGTGCGGCCGAGTGTTTCCATATCGAAATAGTCGTTCACCTTCAACAGGAGCGTATGTCCGCCGGAAACGGTCAGACAAAGGAACGGGAAGACGGGTTTGTCCTTTTTTTCTCCGATTTTTTCCAAAAAATTAGCCAGAACATGCGCTTGGAGATGGTCAACCTCAATCAGCGGAAGTCCCAAACTATAAGCCATCGCCTTTGCAAATGAGCTTCCAACGAGCAGTGAGCCGAGCAATCCGGGACCATTCGTATAGGCAATCGCAGATATTTGATTTTTGTGTATCTTTGCACGCTTAAGTGCGGTGTCAATCACCGGGATGATATTTTGCTGATGTGCACGCGAGGCGAGCTCAGGGACAACCCCTCCGTACTCTGCGTGAACCTTCTGAGAAGCAATGACATTTGACAAAATGGAAGTGCCGTCGATCACAGCAGCCGAAGTATCATCGCAAGAGGATTCCACACCAAGAATATAAACGGACATAACGTTAGAAATTTGAGTCGCAAAAGTACGAAAATAATAAAGATAATTCTCATCGTCCTCGGAAGTTTTCTCGCCCTGGACCTGACGATTGTGGGATTGCTTTTCGTACCCCCCATCCAGAACAAAGTGGTGGACATGGTCACCGGCATGTTGTCGGAGAAATGGCACAGCGAGATTCATATCGGAAGCGTTTACATCACCCCCACTTTGAAAGCGAAGGTCAACGACTTCGCCATCCGCGACCACCACGGCAACGACATGATTGCCGCCGAACAGCTCCAAACCCGCATCACGCAACTCAAAGTCTCACCGGTTCACCTCTGCTTCGGCACCATCGAAGGGGATAAAGTGAAGGTCGTCGTACGCAAATACAAAGGAGACGACGCGGTGAACATCTCCATTTGGGCCAAGAATTTCGCGAAAAAGAAAAAGAACCCGAAACCGTTCAAGATGAACGCGAAATCCATCATCCTGAAGGACGCCTATTTCCTCTATGCCAATGACGAGAAGAGATTGGCCGACCACGGCAACGAGATGGACTACGCTTTCTTTGAAATCAAGGACATTGACTGGACTCTGAACCAGTTTGCGCTCGTCGGCTCGGACATTTCCGCCGACTTCGAGCGGATGTCGTTCAAGCAATACTCCGGCTTCCAACTGATGGATTTGGTTTGCAAATTCCACATCAGCGGGCAAGGGCTTTCGATGAAAGACGCGACGGTAATCACCCCCACCTCTCGCGTACACATGGATTTTGCCTTTGACTATGACACATGGAAGGACTTCGGCGACTTTTTGAACAAAATCAAGATCAACGCAGATGTCCGTCCTTCCACGTTCGACACCCGCGACATCGGCTTTTTCGCCCCTAAAACCGCCGGAATGGACAATCTCCTTTCATTTCAATGCAAAGTATCAGGCCCCATCAATGATTTGAAAATCAACGATTTGGATGCACACTTCGGCGAAAGCACCCATCTAATCGGCAATTTGTCATTGCAAAACATCACCGATTTCTTCAACGCGGACATTCACGCAAAATTAGAGAAAAACGAGATCAACTTGGCTGACATCCAGCAATTTAAATTGCCTAACGGCAAAACCATCGCGCTTCCTGATTTCCTAAAGAACCTCGGAACGGCAACCGCCGATATCGCCTACGACGGCATCATCTCCCAGAAGTTCACGGCGGTAGCGGATGTCAACACTGCAGCGGGGCAATTATCCGCCAATATCGACGCCGCCCCGCATGTGGATGACGATGGCGTTGACTATGTGGCGGATGTCCAATCATCCGGCATCAACATCCGCAAGCTTTTCCCCAAGGCGAAATTGTTCGGGCATACTGCCATGCACGTGAAGGCGAAAGGACAAATCGGCGACATGCACAACGCGGCCAACACGTTGACGGCAGACGCCACCGCCCACATCCCTCACATTACACTCAAGGGCTATTCTCTCAAAAATGTTTATGCCAAAGGCACGTATCATGGCAAGAAGCTCAAGGCGGAGGCGACCATTCGCGACAAGAACTGCGACCTCGCCGTATCGGGCGATGTCAACTTCGCCCACAAACGGAAGGAGTACAACCTCGAAGCCTCCATCAACCACATCTACGCCAACCGCATTTTCGGCCATCTCGCTCCTATTGACAGCAACACCAAGGACGGAATGGAGAAATTCATCCGCTACGTGCAGTTGCATCCTGAGATTTTCTTGGCTTTCGAGTCGGCCGGATGCTCGCTTTCGGGCTCAAACTTACGCGACCTCGCCGGCAACATCTACATTGACAACATTGAATATCAACAGGATAATAAAACATTCCAGACAGAAAGACTCCGCTTGGCCCTCCTTCCGCAAGAAGACTACCAAACCATCCGCTTCACCTCCGACATCCTAAACGCAACCTTGACCACCAACCACGAACTGAAGGAGATTCCCAATAAAATCATTGACATCGCCTACGCCTACTGCGGGAACCTGCTTCCGGAACGCAAGAACACCGGCAAAATCTGTGCGGGACCTGCCGAAGGAGAACCCACACATTTCCTTGATTTAGAGGCGACTGCATACGACCTTGAACCCATTCTCAGCATTTTTGTCCCCTCCATCCAGGTAGGTGAAAACGCCCAAATCCATATCCGGACCGATGAACAGCACACCGACGACCTCGTTTCCATCAATCTGCCGATGTTATCCATTAAAGACAAAGCAGTGGTCAACAATTTGGACTTCAAGGGCAAGCAGAACGATGCGGGGAAAATGGTCGTGGATGCCACCGTTGGCAACGTTTCGATTGGAGAAAAGGGGAATTTCGCCTTTGACGCCATCACGCTGAAAAGCACCGTCGGGGCGAACCATCTGGAGTACGATCTGGGATGGCAGAACCCCTCTGTGATTTCAGACCGCCGTTCCAAATTGGGCGGCATGGTTGACTTTCCAAGCAAAGGTGTCATCAGAACCCGCGTCACGGAGTCGGAAGTATATGTGAAAGAGCTGCCGATTGGCATCAACGACCAGAATCTTGTCAGCATCAACCACGGCGAGGTGAGCATCGAAAACCTCATCCTCTCCACCTTGGAAAGCAAAATCGACGTGAACGGCCATCTCGGGAACGGGCGCGACAGTCTGGTCGCCATATTGGAAAACGTTGACATCGACCTCGTGAACCAGATCCTTAAAAGCGACAAGATGGCCTTGGACGGGAATCTGACCGCCAACTTGCAAGTACGCAGCCGCAACGGGCGACGCGGCATATTCGGAACCGCCTTCGTGAAGGGGTTCAGCTTCAATGACGAAAACTTTGGCGACTTGTATGCAGCCGCCTTGCTGCCTTCCGACAAGAACATTCACTTCCGGGGCGGGCTCATCAATCCGTCTTTTCTGCCAGAGGATGCAGGGCCGAACAATTACACCTACAAAGACTTTGAAAAGCAAGAGGGCATCAATGCCATATTATACGGCAAATTCGATATGGAGAAAAAAGAGTTGCGGGCCACCGCCGACATTGACACGCTGCGTCTCTCTTTCATCGAACCTTTCCTCGCCTCGTTCAGCAACACATTTCAAGGGAATGCCTCCGGCAAGATCGACTTTGTGCTCAACAAAGACTCCATGTACTTTGATGGACAAGCACTCGTGCGACATGCCATCATGGGAATCAGTCCGCTCAACGCCCTGTATATCATTGAAAACCAAACCATTGATTTCGACAAGGATGGATTTACATTCAACAATATGGATTTGAAGGATCCCTTTGAGAACCACGCCACGCTCAACGGATACATTCATCACAACAAATTCCAGGATTTGGATTTAAATCTGAGCATCAAAACTCCTAAGATACTGGTACTCAACACAAAGCAGGGCGGCGAATCTCCATTCTACGGGACGGGCTACGTATCGGGCGATGTAGCGATTTACGGCAACACACAAAAGCTGTACTTTTCCGGACAGAATCTGGCGACTGAAAAGGGGACAGTTTTCGGGCTGCCCATCAGTTTTGCCGACAAGGTTTCCGAATCCGATGTCATCACTTTTACTGTGGACACCTCGCTGCTTGTGGAAGCCGCCAACGAGATGCCCCCCACGTCAAACATGGAGATGGATTTCGATTTCACCTTCAAGGTGACTCCGGCGGCAGACATCAAATTGGACCTTGATTTGTCGGCCTTTGGCGGCACCATCAAAACGAAGGGTGACGGTACCATCCATTTCAAGTACAATACGAAATCCGATATCAGCATCCTTGGCGATGTGGAGTTGCAGAAGGGTTCGTTCATGATGAGTTTCGCCAATGTCATCAACAAGAAATTCGAGCTGATGCCCGGCGGTGTCGTCTCGTTCGGCGGCTCCTTGGACGACATTAATATTAATGTACAGGCGCAATACTCCACCACGGCCGCCCTATCCGATTTGCTCGGTGCCGACAACGCGAACTCCCGCCAGATGCCCGTAAAAACGTTTTTGAAATTCAAC
>ONXT01000137.1 GCA_900321845.1 uncultured Bacteroidales bacterium
TCACCCTCACTCTCATCTTGTTTGAGACACCAGAAGCCGTCATCGACGGTCCCGACACGCTGACCATCGGCAATGTGGCCACATTGACTGCCAGCGAGGGCGAAAGCTACCTTTGGAACACCGGCGACACGACGGCCTCAATTGAGGTAAGTCCTGAAGACACAACTACTTACTACGTCATCATCACCAATGGAAACGACTGTTCCGACACGGCCTACTTCACGCTGAACGTCCTTCCGACGGGAATCAACGGATTCTCCGGAATCGAGTGCAGCGTTTATCCCAACCCTGCCAAGGATTATGTGATGGTAAAAGCCAACAGTTTGAGAGAAGTACATCTGTATAGCGTTTCCGGCCAATTGATTCGCAGCTACAAAGCCAACAACGCTTCCCAATGCAGGATTGGTACTGCCGACCTGGCTCCGTCCACATACTTCTTGCAAATCGTTACCAGTGAAGGTATGAACACGAAGAAAATCATTATCAGACATTGATTTGTAAACGGCTATTAGTAAACACAAAATGAAAAAGATATTCTTATTTTCCCTTTTGGTTGCTGCGCAATTTGTGGTCTTGGCACAACAACCGCTCACCTATCAGATGAACGATGACGAAAAGGCCCGTATCGGTGAAATCGGACTGGGGTTCCGCTCCACGGCTGCCCCCGTCGGTCCGGTGATGAACATCGCTGAGTTCCAGCCCTCTCAAGGCGTGCTGGTACGCTATCCGCTCGGCATCCCCTACACGCTTATTGCTCAGATGTCGCAATTGGTGCCGGTTACGACGGCTGTCAGCAGCAACAGCCAAGCGAACAGCGTTCGTTCGCTATACCAAAGCAACGGGGTGAACATGAGCAACGTCAACTTCGTGATTGGTGCCACCGACAGCTACTGGACCCGCGATTACGGTCCGTGGTTCATCATCGACGGGAACGACGAGTTCGGTGTGGTGGATTTCATCTACAACCGTCCACGCCACAACGACGATGCGCACATGCAGACAATGGCGGAGTTTCTCGGCATCAACTTCTACGCGATGGATATGGAGCACACCGGCGGCAACTACATGACCGACGGCTACGGCACCGCCGCCTCCACCAGCCTCGTCTTGGAGGAGAACAGCAGCATGACCGAACAGGAAATCCGCGAGATGGCGCACGACTACCTCGGAATTGACAACTACCTGATTACCAGCGACCCGCTCGGAGACTACATAGCCCACATCGACTGCTGGGGCAAGTTCATCGGCGTTGACAAGGTGATGATTGCGCAATTGCCGACCTCCGACAGCCGCTATCAGGATTACGAGGATGTCGCCAATTTCTTCGCGAACACCACTACGCCTTGGGGCAACAAATACCGCGTCTATCGCGTGTTCGAACCCGGCGGAAGCATTGCCACACCTTATACCAACTGCTTGATTCTCAACGACCATGTTTTCCTTCCGGTGGCAGGGACCTATAACTCCCAATCATACGACGAGGATGCCGTCATCACTTACCAGAACGCGATGCCCGGCTACACCATCGTGCCCATCACGCAAGCCACTATGACTCCGTGGGAAAACACCGACGCACTGCACTGCCGCACACACGAGATTTCCGACCTCGGCATGCTGCTCATCCGCCACTATCCCATCCTCGGCGCGCAACCCTACCAAAGCAGTTTCACCCTTCGCACCGACATCAATGCCTATAGTGGACAAAGTCTCGTAAGCGACTCTCTATTAGTTTATTACAGAATAACAGAACCCAATCAAACCGCTGGTAACTGGCAGACGACCACGCTGGTTCCTGTTGGTGGAAAGACTTTTGAAGCCACTATTAGCGGTATTGAAGACACCTGCCAGGTAGAGTACTACATCTTTGCCAAAGACCAATCCAACCGTCGCGAGAAGCATCCCTACATTGGTGCTTACGACCCGCACATCTTCACCGTGGGACATAATCCGGACCTCGGTGGTGGCGGCGATGACGACGACGACGACACTGACACCACCGACCTCATCTCCAATTACAGCCATATCAACTTCCAAGTGATGCCGAATCCGGCGCACGACTGCTTCCGTGCAACCGCCAGCAACGGCAAAACGCTCACCGTCTTCAACAGCAACGGCCAACTGGTTGCTACGCAATCATTTAACGGACAAAAAACCATCTCTGTCGATTGCAGCAGCTGGCGCGCCGGCACCTATTTCGTCAGAGTGGAAAACAACTACGGCAGCGTTAAACAAGTGAAGGTGGTGGTTTATTAAAGTGCTACTTTAGCGACATCATACCTAAAATGACCTATCCGGAAATTCTCGACAACATTTTCACCGCCTTGCCAATGTACCATCGCATAGGCAGCAGCGCCTATAAAGAAGGATTGGAAAACATCGAAGCGCTGATTTCCATCGTGGGTGAGGGCATGAAGATGACAAATTTTGCATCTCAAATGCATTGCATTCACGTGGCGGGCACCAACGGCAAAGGTTCCGTAACCCATTTGCTATCATCCTTTTATCAGGAAAAAGGGCTGAAAGTCGGGCTTTACACCTCCCCTCACCTGATTGATTTCAGGGAA
>ONXT01000179.1 GCA_900321845.1 uncultured Bacteroidales bacterium
CCAATGATGGTGTTAATGGATACTTTTGTGTCTTCGTATTGCTTCTTTCCATCGCTAAAAGCTTGAACTACTTTGTCCTGTAGCGTCTTGTAGTTCTCTGTCCTAAATATCTTACGGAAAAGCGGCAATCGCTCTTTGGTCTCTGTCATCAGCAGTTTCATGAAATCGCCTTGCGCAATCATCGCAATCTGGGAGAACTGATTCTTGTCAATTCCCAGAATATCAGTGATTTGGTCAGTGACGGCCTTTGGACTGTTGACTATTTTTCCATCAGGGAGCGTGAGTTCCGCTGAGTGCTTGTTCTCCGTCATCCCCGTGCCTCTTTTAGCCGGACGCATATAGGAGGGACTGCGGCGGATTTTGTAGATTTCGCCACGGTATTCGAAGGTCATTTCCACGAAAGTATCAGTTTCCGCCTCCGCATAGAGGGAGCGCAGCATAGAGGAATCCCTGTCGTTGCCGCTCGGTGTGCCGAACAGCACGAAGGAGATGGCGTCAAAGATGGTGGTTTTGCCAGCGCCAGTTTCGCCTGTGATTAAATAGAGTCCGTTTTCACCGATTTTCTCAAAGTCGATTTCGATTTTTCCGGCATACGGGCCGAAAGCCGATATGGTAAGATTGACAGGTCTCATAATTCACCCTCCCAGATTTTGTTAATAATACTTTGCACGTACTCGATTTGTTTTTCGCTTAAATCGCTGTTGTTCTGTTGTTTATAGAATTCAGAGAAAAGCTGCATCGGCGTTTTGTGTTTAAGCTGCGACACGCTGCCGGCAGCACCCTGCGCACGCGTCCGCCTATTGTCGTACGCGAAACTGAGGATGTTGGGGTAGATGTTGCGAAGATTGGCGTATGCGTTGAGAATCTCGTCCTCGTCGGTGAGGGTGATGCGCACGAAATCGTCGGTAGATGCACTTTTAACAAGCAAATCCGCATATTTCCCACGCAAATCTTGCCAGTTGCGGAGCGGAACAAGCGGGATTTCCCGCAAAACGAGGGTCCCTTTCCGACCCAATTCCACCACCGAAACCGATTTCTCATCATTCACCTCCGATATGGAATACTTGAGCGGGGTGCCGCAATAGCGGATTTTGTCGGTGACGTTCTGCGGACGGTGCAGATGGCCGAGCGCCACATAGTCGAAGCAGTCGAAGACATCGGCATCCACATTGTCGAGGCCACCGATGACCTCCTCCGAATCGCAACGCTCGGCACCCGTTACAAACTGGTGCGCCATCAGCACATTGCGGACGGAAGTATCCACATTCATGTTCGCAATGGCAACACGCATAGCCTCCGTGTAAGAAAGCGGCCTCTCAATTCCAAGGCATGCGCGCACATTCGCCGGACGGATAAACGGCAACATATAAATATTCACCGCGCCGAACTCGTCATGCAGGACAACCGGCTCAACGGAACCATTATACACTGGAGAGAGGTAAATCCCGCTGTGCTTCATGATTTCAGAGCCGAAGGCAATGCGCTCCGCTGAGTCGTGATTTCCGCTGATGACAAAAACCTTTTGGCGCATTTCCGAAAGTTTCGTCAGGAAATCGTCCAAAAGCTGCACCGCCTCCGCCGAGGGGACGGACTTGTCATAAACGTCGCCGGAAACGAGGATGGCATCGGGCTTTTCAAGCGCCACTGCGTCAACTATCTGATTCAGAATGTATTTCTGATCATTCAATAAAGAATAGTCGTTCACTTTTTTACCGATGTGGAGATCGGAAAGATGTAAAAACTTCATAGGCTTTGTGTTTTCTTAACAACGCGGCAAAGATACACACACATTGTGCCAAAACAAGGCACAACTATTTTTTTTACAAAAAAAAGACGCAGAAAAAACCGCGTCTTATTTTTTCATTTATAAAATGACTCGAATTATCGGATCAAGAAGGGGAATTTATCGAAATTCTTCAATGCGATGCTGGTGCCGCGTGCGATGGCTTTCAGCGGGTCGGAGGCGATGTGCACCGGCAGGTGTGTCAGCTTGGAGATACGGACGTCGAGGCCTCGCAGCAGTGCGCCGCCGCCAGCCATGTAGATACCGTTTTTGTAGATATCGGCGGATGATTCAGGCGGGGTGCTCTCCAAGGTGTTCAGCACAATGCTTTCGATTTCGGAGATGGAATGGTCCAAAGCCGCAGCCACCTCACGATAGTTGACCTTCACAGCCTTCGGGATACCATCGACGAGGTCACGACCGTGGATTTCGTAATCCTCCGGCGGATCTTCGAGGTTGTCGATGGCGGCGCCCACTTTGAACTTCACCGCCTCGGCCGTGGAGCGACCGATTAAGATACTGTGCTGACGGCGCATGTAGTCGATGATGTTGTCGTTGAACTCATCGCCGGCGGTCTGGCTGGAGCGGCTGATGACGATGCCGCCCAAGGCGGTGACGGCCACTTCGCTTGTACCGCCACCGATGTCAACCACCATGTTGCCATCCGGGCTCATCACGTCGAGACCTGCGCCGATAGCAGCGGCCATCGGTTCGAAAATCATACGGACCTCCTTGGCGCCCGCTTGTTCGGAGGAGTCGCGCACCGCACGCTCTTCCACTTCGGTAATACCTGACGGAATGCAGACGACCATCTTCAATGACGGCGGAAAGAGATACCCCTTCGTACCCGTCATCTTGATGAATTCCTTGAGCATCATCTCCGCCGCCTGGAAGTCGGCGATTACGCCGTCCTTCAGCGGACGAATCGTGGTGATGCCAGGAGGTGTCCTGCCCTCCATCATCAGCGCGGCCTTGCCGACCGCAACCAACTGTCTTGAAATTGTGTCAACTGCAATAATGGAGGGTTCGTCCACCACGACGCTATCATTCTGGAGAATCACCACGTTGGCAGTACCCAAGTCTATTGCAACTTCTTTTGTAAATAATGAAAACAGACCCATTTATGTATAGTTTATGATCTTGAAATTTCTTTTTCCAATTTTTCTCTTACGTAAAAAAACGACATTTGTTGCACTTCGGAGAAAATATTTTTCACGGCGGAATCGGGCTGCAAAGGAACAAAAAATAATTGAGTTATCGCCCCTATTCATAAAAAATAAACTATTTTTGCAGTTTAAAAGCAAATCAACCATTTGAACTGCAAATCATCCTTTTCACCTAAAACAATAACCATGAAACGTTATCTAATAGCCTTTTTTCTGCTCATCGGATGCTATCTTGCCTTCGATTTTGCCAGCTGCCTGCTTCCTTTAGCCCCCATCCGACACAATGTGCTTAAAGGAATGGAACAGGGAGACATGGCAACCGACTATCCGGTCGCCATCATCCCGAAAGACCAGGCCAAGTTGGACAATTACACCGATGCCATCATTCTCAATCAGGCATGTCAAAGCGAGAACTTCAACATGTTGGAACGGATGCTGTATATGCCGAGGGCACACTTTTCAATGGTGCAAACCAGCACTTTATGGGACTCTTTCCACAACGAGGTCACCGAATACGACTTTTACGTGCGCTATTGGCACGGCAGCACTTTCCTCATGCGTTTTCTGCTGACATTCCTCACATATCCGATGATACGCCTCTGGCTTTTTCTTTTCTCCTCACTCCTGCTTCTGTGGCTTGCGCTGGAGCTCTACCGGAAGGCAGGAGCTTTTCCCGCAATAGCGCTAATAGCCTCATTCACACTATGCTATGGATACCTCATGCAGTTTTCCATCCAGTTCTTTTGCGCATTGGCATTGGCGTTGTCCGCCTCAATTTACGTTTGCCGCCACCATCAGGAATGGAAGAAGATTGCTTTCGCGCTTTTCATCATCGGCTCCTTGACCGCCTTTTTCGACCTACTGACTGTCCCCTTGCTCACGATTGGTCTGCCAATGGCCGTTTTTGTCTTCCTGACTAACAGAGAGCCGAATCCCGCACCGCTGGGCCGACAGATCGGTCAGGTGGCGGGAATCAGCAGCATTTGGATGGCGGGATACTTCCCGACCTGGGCGATGAAATGGACATTGACCACCGTGCTGACGCCCATCAACGGATTCGACGATGCTTTCAACCAAATGGGGTTCTACACCATCTCCAAACTCGACATTTCCCGCTGGGATGGCGTCATCGCCAACCTGAATTTCCTGCCATATAAATTCTTGATTTGCGCCGGCATTTTCTTCCTCATCTGCGCACTCATCAGTCCTCGCATATCCGGCTGGCGCAACGCACTCCTTCTATTCCTCATCGCACTCACGCCTTACGTGTGGTACCTTGTCCTCAACGTTCATTCAACTTGGCACTTCTGGTTCACCCACCGCAACCAGATTTTCACCACTTTCGCACTCCTTCTTGCCGCAGCAGGAATGGTGGACTGGCAGAGACTAATCAACCTTCCTTGGCTGGGGAAAGTTTTTAGGAGAAAGAACGGACAAACAACCGAATAATGAAATCGACAACGCTCGCATTACTGTTATTTTGCTGCATGTCAATCACTTCCGCCCAGTCATCCATTTGGGAAGGATATCTTCATTATACAAAAAAAGACTCGCTGAAGTTAGTACTGGTCATTGAACGGCAGGGCGATTCGCTCAGCGCCACGCTTGACAGCCCCGACCAGTACGCCTTCGACATTCCCGCCAGCAAAATCAATTTTGACGAGCAACACCTCTCATTCGAAGTGAAATCGCTGGATTGTCGATTCGAGGGTGAAAAAACAGGCGAGGACATTGCGGGGACTTTCACACAAATGGGCAAATCACTGCCGCTTACGCTGCACCACACCACCGAACGCAAAAAGCTCCTCCGTCCCCAAACCCCTACCCCACCCTACCCCTACACGTCCAAAGAGATTTCCTTCACTGACCGGTTCACAGGCACCTCCATCAACGGGACGCTCACGCTGCCGGAAAGCGGGAAACCCAAAGCCACCGCCATCCTCGTCACTGGCTCCGGCTGGCAGGACCGCGACGAAACCATCTTGGGACACAAGCCCTTCCTCGTCATCGCCGATGCACTCACCCGCCAAGGATATGCCGTCTTCCGCTACGACGATGCAGACGTGCGCATCGTGAACAAACTCACCACGCAGGATTTCGCCAACCAAGTAACCGTCATCTTAGATTCATTAAGCCAAATATCTGATTTACAAAGCATTCCGATGGGCATTATCGGTCATAGCGAGGGCGGACTGATTGCATGGATGGTCGCAGCCAAGGACAAACGGGTGCAGTTCATCGTCTCCTTAGCCGGAGTCGGCATACCAATGAAAGACATTGTGTTAGAGCAGGTTTTGCAACTTTCCGTACACGAAAAACTTGACATCAAGTTTATTCAAGGCACGCTCCATTTGAACAACGAAATCCTGACCATCATAGAGAAATCAAAAAACGCAGAGACTGCCGGCGACAAACTGACAAAATTCCTGGACGATTACACTAAAGAGATGACTTTGGAAGAACTGAAGGCATACCATCTGACGCCACCGGAAAGAGTCGCGAGCATGCGCCAAATGCTTTCGCCATGGTATTTTTACGTTTTAAAAATCCGGCCAGAAAAATACATCAAGAAGGTCGCCTGTCCGGTTTTGGCGCTCAACGGAGACAAAGACATACAAGTAGGTGGGGTTGAGAATCTTCGAACCATTCAGAACACACTGAAGCCCAATGCCTTAAACCAATTCAAACTGTTGCCAGGGCTCAATCATCTTTTTCAGGAATGCGATACAGGATTCCCTGACGAATACGGGGAAATAGAGCAGACCTTCTCCCCGAAAGCCCTTGAGGAGATCATCGGCTGGCTCAATAAGCTCACATCAAAAGCGAACTGAAACCCGACACTGCTCTGCACCACGAATCCCGTCACTGCATATTGCCGTCTAATTGTTTATCTCTTTGGTCATTCCCTGTTCCTCTTTTGCATTCAAATTGTGCATGAAATTCTGTTCGATTTTCACGTAACGGTTCAAAATCCGACGTGAGAAGGAGATGAACAGAACGATGGCGAGTGCGATGATGACGACCACCCAGCCGGTGAATTTGAAGTATTTGGACAGCACGAGGATGACGAAGACGCAGGCGCCGAAAATGCGGAGAAGCGTCCAAGCCACAATGACGATACGGTTGAATTTGTTCTCGCGCCACAACTTGGAATAGGCGGCCTGTGTGTGGCTGCCATGGCGGATCAAGCCCAAAAGGAATGGGGAAAGCAGCAGCAACGTGATGGCGCAATTGATGATATTGATGACTTTCACGGAAAGCACATTTTGAAGATGCTCCTGCATGAACGGCGAGAGGAACTTGAAAGAGAGGAGAATGAGCGCC
>ONXT01000183.1 GCA_900321845.1 uncultured Bacteroidales bacterium
CTTGCCGGACACGGCGGAACTGGCGGCGTGGGCGGCAACGGCGGCACAGGTGGCAGTGGCGGCAGCGGTGGCGGCAGTCCGAGCACTGGCAACTCCGGCGATGGCGGCAACGGCGGTCGCGGAGGCAATGGCGGTCGCGGAGGCAACGGTGAAAACGGCCTTAACGGTGAAACGATGCAAATCGCATATATTATTGACAATCAACTTTATTCAAGTAATATTTCAAGACCCGTACCCACAGAACTTTCAGTTTGCGGCAATGGTGAAATAGAAGTCAATCTCACGCCGGGCTTCGGAGGCAATTCCTGCAAATGGTACATTTCCGAAACAGACAGTACACCAATCGCAGTTGGAAGCAGCATCACCCTTACTTCCACACAAATCAACCTCTTCTACGTTTCCTCTTACGACACCCTCCGCAATGTGGAAAGCGACCGGTCGGAAATCGCGCTCGTTTTCGGAGCCATCGATGAGGCGACAATTTATGATACGATTCACGTTGGAGAGACTTACGAAGCGAACGGATTGAATCTCGGCGTACAGAATTTCCCAGGCGACCAGATTTATACTTTGACATTAGAAAACCAGAACAGCTGCGACAGCATCATCCACATCTATCTGACTGTTTTGGAAAATGTGGGCATAGATGAAAACGGCATGCGGTTCAGAATCTTCCCGAATCCAGCCACTACCGAGGTCAACATTCACACAGACTTCGGCAATCTTCGCGAAGTACAAGTAGTTGACATGGCCGGCAGAATCATAAAGAAATCAAGCAATATTAACACCGACAACTGCACTATTAACATCAATGAGTTGGCGACAGGCTGCTATTTCCTGCGTATTTATCCGAACGAGGGGACGCCTTTTGTCCATAAATTGCTGAAGAAATAAACCATTTCCATTTTCGAGAAAAAGGTCAAGGGCTCCAATGCAATTGACCTTTTTTTGTAACTTTGCCGCCGTTTTCAAGCATCTGCAAATATGGCTCAAACGATTTATTTTCTTGGGATTGGCGGCATCGGGATGAGTGCGCTCGCCCGTTTTTTCATGCAAAGGGGCGACAAAGTTTACGGTTACGACCACATGCATACCGCCATCACAGAGCAGCTACGGGAAGAGGGTGCATTCATTCACTTTGAAGAGGACCCCACCATGATTCCCACGGATGTGGACTTCGTGGTCTATACGCCCGCCATCCACCCCGATCATTTGGAATTCAGATATTTTAAAGAGAAGCAGATTCCGATGTACAAGCGCTCGCAGGTGCTGGGCGACTTGGCGAAGGGACATCCCACGATTGCCGTTGCGGGAACGCACGGAAAGACCACCACCACCGCAATGATCACGCAATTGCTGCGTCCATATCGGAAAGTGATGGCATTCATCGGCGGAATCTCCAAGAATATCGACAGCAACTTCCTGATAAACAAAGATTTCGACACAGTCATTGCGGAAGCGGACGAGTTTGATCGTTCCTTTCTGACCCTCTTCCCTACCCTTGCCATCATCACCTCAATGGATGCCGACCACTTGGATGTTTACGGAGACCGGAATCATCTGGTGGAGTCATTCCAACTATTTGCCAATCAGATAGATAAAAGCGGACATCTGCTCATCCACGAAAAGGTGGCGGAACAGATCCTGCATCCGCACAAACTGATTTATGGCGAAGGCGAAGGTTGTGATTTTCGGATTTCGGACATCCGCTTGGAGGCGAACCGCGCCCTCTTCACGCTTCATTGTCCGAACCAAATACTGGCGGACATCTCCATCGGCGTTTCGGGGAGGCACAACGTGCAGAACGGCGCGGCGGCATGTGCGGCGGCGCTGCTTTGCGGTCTGTCCGAAGAGCAAATCCGCACGCAAATGTCCGGTTTCAACGGGGTGAAACGCCGCTTCGACTACCAGATTGAGCGCAATGACCTCGTCTATATCGACGACTACGCCCATCATCCCGAAGAGATACGCTCCATACTGACAGCGGTGAAAGGTATTTATCCCGACCGGGAGCTCACGGTTGTTTTCCAGCCGCACCTCTACACGCGTACCCGCGACTTCGGGCCGCAATTTGCCGAAGTGCTCGCCCTCGCCGACCGCGTCATCCTGCTCGATATCTATCCGGCGCGCGAGGAACCGATTCCCGGCATCACCTCACAATGGCTACTCAACATGATAGCGACTACCGACAAACGATTATTATTGAAAGAAGAACTGCTCCCATTTTTACAGCAGAATCGTCCGGAAGTGCTGCTTACCGTAGGAGCCGGCGACATTGACAAGTTGGTAGGAAAAATCAGGGAGGCTTTGACTTAGACATTGACGCAAAAGATATATGATTCTAACTTCAAGCGAGTTAGATAAAAAAATTAAACTTATCAACAACGACCCCTTGAAGTATAAGTTTTCTTGTACTTTTGCGGCATAAAAAATCGGGAGAAATTTATCTTTAATCTCCTGAAAATCAACCATCAACATTTTTATTTATGCCAAATCAAAACACTACTGAGAGAAAGACCGAGCAACGGTTTTCATACAACACCATCGACACTGCGCTGGGCAATGCGGGCAAAGTGATACCGCAGGCCGTCAATTTCGAGAAGGCGGTTTTGGGCGCGATGATGATAGACCGCGATGCGGCGAGCAATGTGGCCACCACGCTGCGTTCGAATATGTTCTACAAAGATTCCCACCAAGTCATCTTTTCCACGATGATGTCGCTGGCAGAAAAGGACGAACCGATTGATTTGCTGACTGTTACCGACAAGCTGCGCAGTGAAAAGAAGCTGGAGTTCGTAGGCGGGCCGGGCTATCTGGCCTCGCTCACCAACCAGGTGGCATCGGCGGCCAACATCGAATACCATGCACGCATCGTGATGGAGCGTTTTGTTTTGCGCCAGCTCATCAGCACCTGCACCGACATCACGAAGAAAGCCTACGAAGGGCCATCGGACGTGATGGAACTGATGGACAGTGCCGAGACCGAGTTGTTCAACATCATCGAGAGCAACTTCAGCCGCGAGAGCAAGGAGTTGGGCTCCATCACGCAGAGTGCCCTCCGCGAAATGGCACAGAAGATGGCCGAAAAGGCAGAGAGAATGGAGGAAGGTGCCATCACTGGCGTTCCGACAGGCATCAAGAAGCTCGACGAGACGCTGGGCGGCTGGCAGAACTCCGACCTCATCATCATTGCTGCACGTCCGGGTATGGGTAAGACCTCCTTCGTACTCTCCATCGCCCGCAACGCCGCCATCGACTACGGCAAGCACGTCGCCTTCTTCTCACTGGAAATGTCGAGTACGCAGCTGGCACACCGTCTCTTCTCCATCGAATCGGGCATCAATGCCAGCAAAATCGCAAGGGCAAACCTCGATGAGAACGAATGGAACCAACTGATGGACAAAGTGCAAGTCCTCATCAACGACAAGATCATCATCGACGACACGCCCGGGCTCTCCATCTTCGACCTCCGCGCCAAGTGCCGCCGCCTCAAACAACGCTACGACATCGACCTCGTCATCATCGACTACCTGCAGCTGATGCAAGGCAACAGCGAAGAGAAATCGAGGGGCAACCGCGAGCAGGAGATCAGCCAGATTTCGCGTTCACTCAAAGCCTTAGCCAAAGATTTGAACATTCCCGTGATCGCTTTGGCACAGCTTTCCCGACAGGTGGAAGTGCGTGGCGGAGACAAAATCCCGTTGCTGTCCGACCTCCGCGAGTCAGGCTCCATCGAACAGGACGCCGACCAGGTACTGTTCATCTACAGACCGGAATACTACAAGATGGAAAACTTTCCCGACAATACTCCGGCGAAAGGCAAAGCCGACATCATGATTGCCAAAAACCGGCACGGCTCCGTGGAGAATGTACGCACGAGATTCATCTCGAAATTCACCAAGTTCGACGATGACGACGACAATTTCGCAGAAAACCCGCTGGATCCCAACGCAGGCATCGCCCCTAACGAACAGCAATTCATGACATTGGACTCCAGCATCAACGAAGACTCCAATGGCATGCCCTTCTAAACGATAACCACCGTGGCAAAGAGAACGAATTTAAACATCAACATCAAGAACAGAAAAGCGGAATACGAGTACTTTCTGCTGACCACCTATACCGCCGGCATCGTGCTTTCGGGCACGGAGATCAAGTCCATCCGCGCCGGCAAAGCCAACCTCACCGACTCCTACTGCTCGTTCATCAACAACGAGCTCTGGGTCCACAACATGCACATCAGCGAGTACGCAAACGGCAGCTACAACAACCACGAGCCGAAACGCGACCGCAAGCTGCTGCTCAACCGCAAGGAACTCAACAAGATAGCATCCAAGCTGAACGACCGCGGAACCACCGTTGTTCCTGTCAGATTGTGGATTAACGAGAACGGCTTCGCGAAATTGGACATCGCGGTGGCTCGAGGCAAAAAGATGTACGACAAGCGCGAGAGCATCAAGGAAAAGGACCAGCGCCGAGCGATGGGACAAGATGACGAATAGTAACATAGAAGCAGAAACGTGGAAACAGGATTTTCGAAACAACTGGACGACGCTATTTTAGAGATTTCCAAACTGCCTGGGATAGGCAAGCGGACAGCGCTCCGGCTTGCCCTCCACATCTTGAAGATGGATGGCAACGAGGTGGCACTGCTCGCCGGCGCCATCACCGCCTTGAAGGAAAAAGTGTGCTACTGCAAGGAGTGCCACAACCTGTCGGACACGGAAATCTGTGACATTTGCGGCAATCCCAAGCGCAACAAGCAGATTGTGTGCGTGGTGCAGGACATCCGCGATGTGGTGGCGATTGAGAACACGCACCAGTACAACGGCGTCTATCACGTGCTGGGCGGCATCATCGCCCCGATGGATGGCATCGGCCCCAAGGACCTCAACCTCGACAGTCTTTTTGAACGCGTGGACCACGGCGGCATTAGCGAGGTGATTCTCGCCCTGCCCGCCACCGTGGATGGCGACACCACCAACTTCTATATTTACAACAACATACGTGGCAAAATACCGATTGTCACCACCATCGCGCGCGGCATCGGCATCGGCGAGGAACTGGAGTACACCGATGAGGTGACACTCGGCCGCTCCCTGCTCAGCCGCACCGATTTTGAACAAAGTTACCTCAAACACTAGACCATGTCATTCCTTCACGAAATACCTGGAATTCTCAAGAACTCGCTGACCATCACCTGTTTGGTGATGCTCATGCTGCTGCTCATCGAGTTCATCAACGTGAGTTCAAGCGGGAAACTGTTGGAGAGGCTGC
>ONXT01000180.1 GCA_900321845.1 uncultured Bacteroidales bacterium
TAGTTGTGGATGTCGGTAAAGGAAGCGGAGTCGATGTTCAGGGTTTGGACGTCGATCAAAATCTCGTTGTCGTAGATTTCGCTCATGTCGTTGTCGATTTTGTCGGCCGGCTGCGGAAGAACTCCCTTCGGCTCAATGACACGATGCGTGCCGTATTTGTTACCTTTTTTCTGCATAGATGTTTGATTTTTAATTGTTTATAAAATGATATGATTCTCCTTCAAATCGGCTGCAAATGTACGAAATTTATTCAAAAATACATAATGCCGAATGCAGTTTTTTGCATTGACATTGTTGTGCCCTGAAGCTCATAGTTTCTACCTGCTACTTCATCGCTAATTGAATCGCCGTGCGTGCCGGAATATACACCTTCAGCACCCCGTCCAAAGAGAAAAACTCCGTTGTCTCATCAATGAGCCCGAACCCGCCGAAGAGGGGGGAATCGCTGTTGATGACAATTTTGTATTTCCCTGATTTGCAGTGGATTGGGAAGTCTGTGAATGACTTCTCAGGATTGAAATTGAAGACGAAAA
This sequence comes from uncultured Bacteroidales bacterium, assembly GCA_900321845.1. Lineage (GTDB taxonomy): Bacteria > Bacteroidota > Bacteroidia > Bacteroidales > WCHB1-69 > UBA1756. The sequence continues at coordinate 534 of ONXT01000180.1, forward strand.
TGTTGTTACCTCTTTCAAAAGCAAGAATCTGGTTGCCTTCGTCGCGCACCAGCGGCTGAGGGATGAAATCCAGTACGCCCGTTTTTTTCACCATGTGGATGATTGCTTCGTTGAAATGCTGCAAGTATTTGTATTTCAAGGTGTCGTCATCGGCAAGATGCCACTGCCGGCGGGCGTAGTTGTACGACCAGCCGTTGCCCTCCCGCGGGAAGTCAATCCATTCGGGATGACCGAACTCGTTGCCCATGAAGTTCAAAAAACCTCCGTCGGCCAATGCCAGCGTGCTGAAGGTGATGAGCTTGTGGAGCGCAATGCCTCGGTCCACCTGCAAATCCGGCGTGAAAACCGACATCTTGTCGTACATCTTGCTGCCAATCAGCCGGAAGATGATGCTCTGGTCGCCCACCATCGCTTGGTCGTGGCTTTCCGCGTAGCTCACCACGTGCTCCTCCCGCCGGTGGTCTGTCAGCCGGTAGAAGATGTCGCCCGTGTGCCAGTGCTCGTCCGCCACCTCCTTGATGGTCTTGCACCAGAAATCGGCGATTCCCATCGACATCCGGTAGTCGAAGCCCAGGCCGCCCTTCTCCGTCGGGAACGCCATCCCAGGCATCCCGCTCACATCCTCCGCAATCGTAATCGCTTGATTGTTAACTTGATGTACCACCCGATTCGCCAAATACAAGTAGGTCAGCGCATCTTCATCCACGTTCTCGTCGAAGTACTGTTTGTATTCCAAAAAATCGACTCCGATGCCGTGGTTGAGGTAGCTCATGCTGGTCACGCCGTCGAAGCGGAAACCGTCGAAGCGGAACTCCTCCAGCCAGTATTTGAGGTTGGAGAGCAGGAACATCAAGGTGTCGTTCTTGCCGTAGTTGAAGCAGCGGGAGTCCCACACGGGGTGTCGGCCGCGCTCGCCGTCGTGGAAGTAGAGGTGGTAGCTGCCGTCGAAGCGGCTCAAACCCTCGCGCTCGTTGCTGACCGCGTGGGAATGCACCACATCCAGGATGACGGAGATGCCCATCCCGTGCGCCCTGTCTATCAGCGACTTGAGTTCCTCCGGCGTGCCGAAGCGGAACGATGGCGCGAAGAAGTTGGAAACCTGGTATCCGAAGGAGCCGTAGTAGGGGTGCTCCTGTATGGCCATTAATTGTAAAGTGTTGTATCCCAGCTTCTTGATGCGGGGCAGTACCTTTTCGGCAAATTCGAGGTACGAGCCGATTTTGCCCTCTTCCGCCGCCATGCCGATGTGCGCCTCGTAAATCAGCGGGTGCGCGGGACGTTGCGGCGCGGCGTTCTGCCACTCGTATTCGTTTTCATCCCACACCTGTGCGCTGAAAATCTTGGTGTCGTCATCCTGTACCACGCGCCGCACGTAGGAGGGGAGGCGTTCGTCGGCCCCGTCCTGCCACACCATCCACAGCTTGTAAAGCATTCCGTGTTTCACAAACTGTTCGGGCAGGAAAATCTCCCAGTCGCCGTTGCCGATGGGGTGCAGCGCGAACCGTTCCTCGATTTTCCAATAGGAGAAATCCCCGTAGATGTAGATTTTCCGGGCGTTGGGTGCCTTTTCGCGAAAGAGGTAGCCGCCCGCCGTTTTATGCAAGCCATAGTAGAGGTGGTTGTTGCATTTTTCGGATAGAAAATGCTGGTCGTCAGCAAGTTCCAGCTCTTTCAACACGGCCTTGCGGTAGCGTTTTTCCAGCTGGTTCGCAAAAGGTTTCAGCCAGGGGTCGATTTCAACAATCGGGGATTTCTTTTTCACGGGAATGATTTTGGCCGCAAAGGTACGAATTAAATCGCTTGCTCGGTTCGCTTTTCACAAGTTTTGCGTTAGGTAATTGGTGCCTGTGATTATTAATTAGCGTTAGTTTTTTTCGTAAAGGCTTTTGAATCTCCCCACGCATTGTATAGAATTTCGTGTTTGATTGATTTCATGCGGAATCCGAGACATGAAGAGCACTGCTCAGGCTTGTCGCCCACACAGGCCTTGTCGGGATAGATGAGATACTCTTCGCGGTATTTGTTCGGGGTGAGGTTCGGCATGATGACATTTGCGCCGGCGAGTATGGCTTTCTCGCGCCCCATCGGGTCGATGGTCTGGTTTGCAGTGGCCGCCACCATGTTGATTTCGGGCATCATAAGGCGTGCCACCGCTATCATCTTCAGCGTAAGATTCATCCTTTCCTCAGCCGGTGGGATTTCACCGGCGAACTCATAAAGTGGCGTGTCGGGGTGGGGGATGAACGGTCCCATGCCGACCATCGCAACATTTTTATTCTTGAAAAAAAAGAGGTCGTCGGCAAGGTCGTCGATGGTTTGGAACGGCAGTCCAATCATTACGCCTGTCCCCGTCTGGTAGCCGATGGAAAGCAGTGAGTCAATGCAATCGAGGCGTTTTTTGAAATCATGGGTTTCATCGTGCGGATGAATTTTATAGTAGAGATCTTCGTTTGAAGATTCAATACGAAGCAGGTATCTGTGCGCTCCGGCCTCAAACCATTCCCGATAAACTTCGGGTGTCTGCTCCCCAAGCGACAGGGTGATTCCCAGTGCGCCATTCCCAATTTTCTTGATTTCCTTCACAAGTTTTGTGATTCTTTCGGTAAATGCCCTGTCGTTCCTCTCGCCGCTTTGGATTGCCACGGAGCCGTAACCGAGTTTGTAAGCCATTTGGGCACATTCCAAGACCTCGTCATCGGTTATGGTGTAACGCACGACCTTGGTGTTGCCGCTTCTCACGCCACAATATAGACAAGATTTTCTGCAAATATTGCTCAACTCGATCAGTCCACGCAGATGAACATAATGGTCCAACTTCTCCAACTTCACCGCCAACGCCCTATCGAGCAGAAGTTTCAAATCCTCGCCTTTCGCCAAAAGAAGTGTTCGGACATCATCTTTGTTAAAGTATTGTTTTTCAAGAATTTCCTTTATCATTGCGTGTCTGTTTTCTTGCTAAAACTTCAGGTAATAACAATCGGGGATTTCTCCTTTTTACAGGAATAATTTGAGCCGCAAAGGTACGAATTTAATCGCTTGCTCGGTTCAATTTTCACAAGTCTTAGCGGTTGGTGAATGCCATGCAGGTGCTATTTGTGTCTATTTGTGTTTTTCTTTATAAATTTTCATGAAATCTTTCAGATCGTCATAGTATTGCTCCTTGAAAACGTGTAGAGAGTGCATGAGGCTTACGTCATCATACGAGATGATAAAGGCATCGGCATTCTCCACTTTCTCCAAA
>ONXT01000181.1 GCA_900321845.1 uncultured Bacteroidales bacterium
GAAGTATAAATTAAACAATATCATGGAATACGCAATTGGAATAGACATCGGAGGTACAAACACCGACATTGGCTTAGTAAACGAGAAGGGGCAATGCGTCGCCCGCAAGAATCTGCCCACCGCCCAATACAAAGAGGTGGAAAAATATGTGGATGACATAGCGGATGTCATTCGGCATCTACTATCGGAAAACGATGTCAACGACATCGCCGGAATAGGGATTGGTGCGCCGAACGGCAACTACTATACGGGCACCATCGACTTTGCGCCGAACCTTCCGTTCAAAGGCCGGATTTTCCTGAAAGACATGATACAGCAACGCCTGAACACCAAGGTCGTGCTTTCGAACGACGCCAACGCAGCCGCATACGGAGAGAAAATCTACGGCGGCGCCAAAGAGATGGACGATTTCATCCTAATCACTTTGGGGACTGGCGTGGGAAGCGGCATTTTTGTGAACGGGCAGATGGTGTATGGACATGACGGTTTCGCCGGCGAACTCGGGCACGCCACTTTGATTGTTGGTGGACGCCCGTGTACCTGTGGCCGGAGCGGTTGTTTGGAAGAGTATGCCTCCGCACGCGGTATCGTACAGACCTACAACGAGTTATGCGCAGAAAACGGCAAACAACCCATTCCGGATATCACTTGCAAAGACCTAACCGCAGCCGCAGACAACGGAGACGAAATGGCCATCGGCACTTGGAAGAAGACCGCTGAACTTTTGGGAATCGCCCTGTCGAACGCGGTCACCTTTTCTTCACCGGAGGCTATCTTCTTGATGGGCGGGCCGGTACGAGCTGGCAAATGGCTTCTTGAACCGCTCAAAGTCGCTTTTGAAGCCAATATGCTCAATATCTTCAAAGGAAAGGTCAAGATTCTCACTTCCGAACTCCCGCAAAACGATGTCGCCATTCTGGGCGCATCGGCATTGGTATATGAGAGATAATTGCAGATGGACTGGCAGAAACTACTAACCAACAAGCGACTACGCCCATCCACAAGAGAAAAGGACACGCGGTCGGAGTTTGAAAGCGACTACGGACGCATCATCTTCAGTCCGGCAACACGGCGAATGCACTCGAAAACGCAGGTCTTCCCGCTCACCGACAACGACAACATCCATTCGCGGCTCACGCACTCGCTGGAAGTGATGTCGGTGGGTTACTCGCTGAGCATCTTGTTTTGCGAGAGCCGGGTTTTCCAGGAGAAGACAGGGAAATCGAACTACGAGCTGTTCCGCGAAATCCCCGTCATCCTACAAAACAGTTGCCTGATTCACGACATTGGCAATCCGCCATACGGCCATTTCGGGGAAACCGTCATTCAGGAGTATTTCAAGAAATTCTTCGCACAAGACTCCGTCCCGTTTCAACTGACCGCTGAACAGCAACACGATTTCATCCATTTCGATGGCAATGCGCAAGGGCTACGTGTATTAACCAAATTACAGAGTGTCAACGACATATATGGATTGAACCTCACTTGCACCACTTTGGCATCTTGCATCAAGTACCCCAACTATCATGAAATCGACAAGACACAAATAGAGAGCAAAAAGATAGGGGTATTTCAATCGGAAGCTGATTTTCTGGACAGAATTGCCGATGAGTGCGGACTTCGTGTCGGAGGGCGAATCATCCGGCATCCGCTTTGCTACCTCGTGGAGGCAGCCGACTCAATCTGCTATCTCACAATGGATTTGGAAGACGGGTTCAACAAAAGCCTCTACACTTTGGAGGAATTAAGGGAGCGCATCAGGAAGGATTTTCCCCCGATAGACGAAATCACCGAGCGGGACATTCCCGACAGGGCCAAAATCACCATTATCCGCAACGCGTTGATTTCCGAACTCGTGAAACTGGCTTTCAACAGTTTCGAAGCGCATATCGAGGATATTGAAAAGGGCACTTTCAACAAGGAGTTGATTTTCTCCGCCTCCCCCCTCGCCGACCATCTGCAACAATTCTGCATTGAAAAGATCTTCTCCATCCCGGCCATCTACCGTTTGGAATTAGTGGGGCACTCCGTTATCACGTGGCTGCTGGATTTCTTCATCGGCTGCCTGAGACATCCCAACAAAAACTATCGGGAAAGATGCGTCAAGATGTTGTCAGACAGTATTTTACAAATAGCATTAACCGAAAACGGCTGCTACAAATTCGAAGAATTGCCCGACTACTACCAATTGCGCGTCATTGTGGATAATATTGCCGGAATGACCGACCGCTACGCGCTGAATATGTACCGCAAACTCAAAGGTGAATAGGTGTCGAGCGATTCGCATCTCAGTTCATACAAAAACAATAAATGATTATCAATCAACGTTAAGTAACGCCTATTAAAAATACGAATGAAAAAAATCATACTCACTTTTTTGCTCGGGCTGTCCTTGCTCCCCTGTTTCTCACAGCAATCTGAGATCGGGGCCATGGTGGGGACATCCTTTTATCTGGGAGACTTGAATCCCCGCAAGTTGTTCGGGATGCCGCAATTAGCTGGTGGAATCATCTACCGTTACAACTTCTCTCCTCGCTGGGCGCTCAAAGCCGACATACTCTTCGCCAAAGTGGCGGGCGACGACCAGATTACAAACAAGCATTACGAACGCAATCTTCGTTTCACCTCACCCATCACCGAGATTGCAGTGCAGGCAGAGTTGAATTTCTTCAGACTTTACAACGAAAGCGGCAAGAATTTCTTCACCCCCTATATCTTTGCCGGAATTTCCGTTTTCTCCTTCAATCCCCGCGCAGAAGATCCCGCCACTGGCATCGAATATGATTTACAGCCGGTCGGCACGGAAGGACAGGGCTTGGAAGGGCAGCGCGACTTTTACTCACTTACCAATGTAGCCATTCCTTTCGGCATCGGAATCCGCTTCAACATAGCACGTTACCTTTGTATCGGGGCGGAATGGGGCTTGCGGTACACCTTCACCGACTACCTGGACGATGTAAGCGGCAACTACTACGACAACCAGGCACTGAGCGAGCTACGCGGACCAGCCGTCGCCCACCTCGCCGACAAGTCAGAAACACTGCACGAAGCAGGAACCGGCCGTGGCAATACCACCACAAAAGACATCTACTCCTTTGCCGGTGTAACCGTCACTTTCAAGTTCGGCAATATGGACAAGACTTGCAACCTCCGTACCAACATCAAGCGTAAAGCCGTCACTTATTAAGAGAATTGAGAAGAGGAAAAGACACAGCGGATATGGAAGAGATACACAATAAAACGCCAAGACATATCGCCATCATTATGGATGGGAATGGACGTTGGGCGCAACAGCGCGGGTTGGAGCGTGTTTACGGTCATCAGGCCGGCACAGAAGCCGTGCGCAGAGCAGTAGAAGCGTGTGCCCAAGCGAATGTTCAATACCTGACCCTCTACGCCTTTTCGACAGAGAACTGGAATCGCCCCAAAGCGGAGGTGGATGCCCTCATGCACCTGTTGGTCAAGGCGTTGCACGATGAAGTTCCAAAATTGATGAAGAATAAGGTCCGGCTGAACGCCATCGGCGCCATGGAGGATTTGCCGCAAGCCTGCCAGGATGAGTTCCGCGCAGCCATCGCCGAGACCAGCCAAAACACAGGCCTGACTTTGACCATCGCGCTCAGCTACAGCGGACGCAATGAATGGGTGAGAGCCGCAAAGAAGGTATTTGACGATGTAGCGTGCCACAAGATAGCGAAAGACGACATTTGCGAAACGTACTTGAATTCCAAGATGGATACCGCTCAAATGCCCGACCCCGACATCCTGATTCGCACCGGCGGAGAATGCCGTATCAGCAATTTCCTTCTATGGCAGCTGGCCTACACCGAGCTCTTCTTCCTGCCCGTAATGTGGCCGGATTTCAACGGAGACCATCTTCGCGAGGTCATCTCCCAATTCCAATCGCGCGAACGCAGATTCGGTAAGACTTCAGCACAGGTGACCACCCGCTAACCACTGTTCGTTATTATCTTGTTTCCGATTTCACATTGGATGCAGCGTTTTTTAACACAATAATGATGGTTCAATTCTAAAATCGCTTGCGATTCCAAGGCCGTTTCATGTGGGAATCCAGCAACGGCATACTGTTTCGTGATCGCATTTTGCTCGTAAGCCAAACTCTCCAAAAGTTCAAGACATTTTTCTTTCAAAGCCTCATCGCCTCTGAATGACGCATAAGAAAAGCGGACAGGGACTACTGTATTGATTATCAACAGGCTGACTGTTTGTTTACCTATCAGGCAAGAGTGTCCCTGCTTTGCAGAGTGAGAACTGTCGGAGGATGCGGATTCCTTACCGAAATGGCGATGTGTTTTCCAGTAGGGATGCGGTTCGAAATCAGAGAGGGCAGAAAACTGCGCGATGTCTTCACCACTGATAATCAACTCAATAATATCCGGAATACGATAGAGGCACTCGCAAAGTTGCGCGATACGGATACAGGGGAAATTCTGAGGACGCAGGCGAAGCAAATTCCAGATTTTCAACGGGATAGAGATCAGATTATACTTGAAACGCAAATAGCTGTATTCGGATTGTAAGGTCTGGTAATAATCATCCCCAGGCAGATCGTCATCTAAAAAACCGCCCTGACCAAAGAACAAGGCATAAATTTGCAGGCGCGAATCCTTGTGCTTTAACAATATCCTATACGGGATGCTTTTCGCAAGCAACTCGAAAGCCGGCGCGTTGGTACGAAAACCGAAATTCGACACCAGACATCGGAAGACAGCCTCCTGCCAACTGTCATGGCAAAGATGCAATGTAGTAAAGAATTCCTCCTGCCGTCTTTCCAAGCGCGTGACCATCAACCGTGAAAGCCAACTGGCAAACTGCAAGGATGTGACATTCTCCAGTTCACTTCGGCAAGGCAGGAGTTCCTGCGACAAGGAAAGCCGCTCATACTCCGCAATCAGCTGCGGTGCTATGTAGTCCTTCAATTCCAATGTCGGGAAATTGGCACCGATATCTACATCATTTCGAAAGACCACATGCAGAATGAGAC
>ONXT01000035.1 GCA_900321845.1 uncultured Bacteroidales bacterium
ACTGAAAGACAAAATCAATGGCTTTTTGAAATTATTTCATTGAAAATCAATATGTTAAATCTGCATGTTTTAACAGAAATCAGGTCGTTTTTCAGGGGTGAAACCACAAACGGTCAAAAATATGCATTTTTTTGAAAGGATGGATTTCGGGAATTTTCGGAGTTTTAGGGGAATTTAAACGCAGATTTGGAGGTTCCCATTCCCACCCCGTCAAGGGTGCGGGAGGAGAAACAATAAATCCGCGCCTTCGACCTACCCAGAAACCAGACGCCCCCCATGTTTTCTCTCTTCCTCATCCTGACTCCTATCAGGCGCACAACAAGACAGGTAAGTGTCCCCCTCCATCAAAAACACAGCCTCTCCCCGTGCATACTGTCGCGCAGGTTCCGCCCCCTACTTGTTGTAGCGGTACTGCTCGTTTGCGTTGCCGCCCCAGTACTCTTCGGGCTGGGTGATGTCGGGGTTGGAGTTCGGGCTCAGCCGCTTCACCAACTTCATCTGCCAAGCAGGGTCGTGCAACTCGCCTAGCAGGTCGGAATGCAGCAACTCGTAATTGTTGGTCGCTACATCTTTGTTGTAGAAGATGAACTTGATGTTGGTCTGTCCGGCAATCTCGTAATAGTGCCAGATTTCGTAGGGATAGGATTGCGGGTCGTAGGGCTCCTCGGTGATGTTGTTCGGCGGACCGTACTTGAGATAGACGCGGCCGCGGTCGGTGCGGTAGCCCTTCATCACCGGACTTCCATAGGTTTTTTCCACGTAATCCACCTTGAACTTGTACTGCCGCCACGCTTCTTCGGGGTCGTTGGGCGCGCGATCAACCCAGAAGCTGTAGAAATAACGCTGCAGTTGCTCCAACGGAATCTTCTTCATCCGTTGGTTCAGGAATTCCTTCTCCAGATTGTCAGCAATCGGATAGAGGCATGCCACGTAGTCTTGCAACTCCTTGATGTCGGTGTATTTTTCAACAAACGTCTCTTTGGTGATGACATTGTCGTAATTGGCGATGTCAAACTTCACGGAAGGGTTGCTCCTTTGGAAGAAAATGGTGGATTCTGCGACCACGTTGGAGTCTAAATCCATCACAAATACCGATAGGTTGTAATTGCCGGAAGCCAGCTTGTAGATATTGAACTTATGGAAGAAAAGTGTGACAGGAGCAGTTGCAAATTGCTTGTAAACAGTGAGTTCCGGATTCGGTCGGCGGCCGATTTCGTTGATTGCGGCCTTGACGATGAATTGCTTTTGGCTCCCCAGTACCTTATCCGTATTGTAGATCTCGATGGTGAAAGGCAGCGCATAAATCTGTTCCGGCGCATACTGTTGGAAAAGAGGCGTGAGAGCGTATCCGTATTTGTAGAAAACACCGCCCTCGCCGCTGGCATTCATACTCTCCCAGAGTGAAATTCCTGAAACGGAAACGCGGTCTTCGGGAAAATGAACTTCCAGATAGTCAATGTATTTGATGGTGTCGGTCGTGCCGTGGATGTCTTTGAGGTAAAAATAGAGGAAGTATTCGCCATTGGCGACTTTAACATTCTGAATATCACTGAAATAACTTTTTTCTGTGACAACAGAATCGCGAACGTGCGGGCTTTGAAGGATGTAGTGCAGCCCGTTCACCTTCTCATCTTTGCCATTTTCTCCTTTCTTCACGATATCCACGCGCACATCCACTTCCGAAATGAAAAGGTCGCCATCGGGGACGTACTTGGTGGTGCGCCCGTCAATGATGAACTGGAACTCGATGTAGGGCTCCATGTCGCCGGTGCAGTAGGCATTATAGTTCAAAATTGAAAGCAGGTATTTGCTTTGCGGAGCGGAAGTCTCCTTGTTTTTTTGTCCTTTGCTCTGCGCGTCAGCCGTTTGAACGGCAAATACCAAAAAAACGGGGAGCAGGGCTATCAGCAGTATTCTTTTTAAGGTCATGATTATTTGTATTTTCCGATAATTTGTTCGTATGAATGGCCGGATGACAGGTCGGTGATGGTCAGTCGTATAATGTTATAATTCTGGTCTTTCGGCAGTTGGGGCAGTCTCAGTTTGCCTGTTTGGGATTTTCCGTCAGGTGTGTTTTTGGCTGAAAACGTCTGTTTGAAAGATTTTTCAGAGCCGTCCATGCGGCATTCAATGGTGAAGTTTGTGGCCGATTCGGCTTGATATCTGAATTTGACCGCACCTTTGGAGGTGACCGAGGGCGTTAACACATACACGTTTTCTGCGTCAGTGAGTTTGAGCAAGTTGTAGGCGGTGAGGAAATCGGTGATGCCGTAGCCTAATTGCGAGGTGGGACTCAATGCATGACTACCAGCAAGGCGCACCGTATGGATGATTTGGTTCGGAGTTTTTTCCGGGAAGAGTTGCCATAGGCAGGCTACCATTCCAGCCAGAATGGGGGAGGAGAAGGAGGTGCCGAAAGAGAAGGTCGTTTCGCCTTCTGGGTTGGCTACGATGGCATTTGAGCCGATGGCGGCCGCATCCGGTTTCACGCGACTGTCGGCGGTGGGGCCGTACGAGGAAAAGTTGGAAGGTTTCCCCTCGGGCGTAATGGCACCCACCGTGATGATGTTGTCCGCATCGGCCGGGGCGGTGATGTAGTGCCATTTGTCATTCCCTTCGTTGCCGGCGCTCGCGCACACGATCATGCCTTTGTCGGCAGCCATCCCCGCGGCTTGTGAACAGCGGCTCACGGTGCCGTCCATATCAGCGTATTTGTATCTCTGACTTTTAATATCAAAGTCGTAATATCCTAAGGATGAGTTGATTACGTCGCAGCCCAGACTGTCGGCCCACTCGATGGCGGCTACCCAGTTGTCTTCCTCAATTTTGTTTTCGCTGCGCCCGTCTTCGGTTTGGGCAAGATAGAAACTGGCCTTGGGGGCGGTTCCAATCATCTCATCCGGCTTGTAAGCCGCTATGCAGGAAAGCACTTCCGTTCCGTGCGATCCGGTGAAGAAAACGGAGCGGCCGGGAAATACAAAACTGCGAGTGCCCAGCAGCCGGCCCTCTTCGCGCAATGCCTCGAAGTGGGAGATCTCATCCGCATTTTTAAATCCGGCGTCAAAAACAGCAATGATCATGCCCTCTCCGTGCGCACCCAGTTTATGCAACCAGTGAGCGCGGTTGGCGCTTACCTGCAGTGTCGCATACCCGTACGGAAGTGTCCCGTCTTTTGCGTATTTTACAACCTCTTTCGTCTGTTTAGACGGCGTATATTCAAACTTCGGATAGTCGAACTTCTCCTCTTCTTTCAAAATAGCCGTGCATTCACAATAAGAAACAAACGGCAGCTTTTCAATCTCCTTTTCGATGTTTTCAGTGGTGGAATAAACCGTCACGCCATTGAGCCATTTCGATTTGGTTAGCAGCACCATGTTCGTGTCGATTTTCAGCAATTGGTCAATGTAGTTCTGATTGACTGGCAGGTCGCTTTGGTCGATGGCGATATTGAAGCGGGCTCGTTTGGCAAGCGCGCGGGGTGACAGGAATTCCTCCGGCCGTTCGATGGAATAGGCAGAGTTCGCTTTGTCCTTAAAATGCACCCAGTACTTGGCGGGGGCTTGCGCCGCAAGGGTTGAGACAAAAAGCACCAGAATGGCTATGGAAAGGATTCTCTTCATCTTGATTAATAATGATTATATGGTCGCGATTTCAATGACTTTGGCTACTGCGTCAGCAATTCCGTCGCAGTTGCGGCCGCCGGCTTGTGCGAGGCTGGGCTGTCCACCGCCCCCCCCTTGGATAAGTGCCGCCGCCTCACGCACCAGCTTGCCCGCCTGTAAACCACTGGTCACAAGGTCGTCGGACAAGGCCACTGTGAGATTCGGCTTGCCACCCTCCACCGTGCCGAACACGACCAGCAACTTCTCCGCGGTCGTTCGGAGCTGGTAGGCGATCTGCTTCAAACTGTCAGCATCCATCTCTAATACACCAGAGATGACCTTGAAGCCGTTGATTTCTACTGCCTTGTCTTTCATCGAAGCAGCTGTGGCAGCTATCTTTTCCTGTTTGAAAGCCTCCAAGGCCTTCTTCATGGTAGCATTCTCGGCAGCCAAACGGCTCACCGACTGCTCCAAATTGTCGGTGTTGAGCTGTGCTTTTAGATTATTATGAATCGTGATGAAGCCGTTGACAAACTCCTCGGCATATTTACCCGTGATAGCCTCTATACGGCGCACGCCCGCAGCGATGGCGCCCTCGGAAACAATCTTCACCAGGCCGATGTTGCCGGTGGCGGAGGTGTGCGTGCCTCCGCAGAACTCGATGGAGTCGCCAAACTGGATGACGCGCACTTTGTCGCCGTATTTCTCTCCGAACAGGGCCATCGCCCCCAGCTTCTTGGCTTCCTCTATCGGCATGGCACGGCGCTCGTTCAGCGGAAGATTCTTTCTAACCAAATCATTTACAATCTGTTCAGTCTTCGCAATCTCCTCTTCCGTCATTTTAGCGAAATGGGAGAAGTCGAAGCGCAGCCGGTCGGGAGCAACCAAGGAGCCCTTCTGCTCCACGTGCGTGCCCAGCACTTGGCGGAGGGCGAAGTGAATCAGGTGGGTGGCGGAATGGTTGTTCTGCGTGGTTTGCCGCAAGTCTTCATTGACCACAGCAGTAAAAGTGGAGGTCAGGTTCTCCGGCAAAGCAGTCGAAATATGCACCCACAGGTTGTTCTCCTTAATGGTATTATCAATTTTGATTTTCTCATTGATGTTCTGCAAGATACCGCTGTCACCCAACTGTCCGCCCGATTCAGCATAGAAGGGAGTCTTGTCGAGGACAATCTGGAACAGACTCTTGCCTTTTGTCTTTATCTTTCTGTATTTCAAAATCTTGCATTCACAAGAAAGGGTGTCATAACCCACAAATTCTGTCGGATGGATTTCGCTGGAAAGTTCCACCCAGTCTTCGGTCTCCACAGCGGCGGCGGCACGCGAACGGGCTTTCTGTTCGGCCAATCCCTTCTGGAAGCCTTCCATGTCAACCAACAGCCCCTTTTCGGAAGCCAATAGCTGGGTAAGGTCAATCGGAAAACCATAGGTGTCAAAGAGTTCAAATGCGAAGTCACCAGACACGGGCTTTCCAGCGGCTAATTTGGCGCAG
>ONXT01000182.1 GCA_900321845.1 uncultured Bacteroidales bacterium
ATGTAAATTTTCGATTTTCAGCATTTTTTTGTGTTTTGTGAGTGGTGAATGGTGAATTGCTTTGCATTATAACGCAGTCCACTGGTTTCAGATCACTAAATTATTTGTGATTTTTTCAATGATTTTGTCGGTTTTCTTTTTCAGAAGCGGGCGGTAGGGGCTGTCCAAAAGTTCCTTTTTCAACTTGACCTGCTTTTTTCTCGCATAACAGCCTCCTGTCGTCGTAACGTTCTCATCTAAAGCTAAATAGAGCATCGTGGAAGCCCCTTTCGGCGGTTGGTAGATGATGGGACGGAAGAACCAGTCGCACAATTTGTCCACCACTTTGTTGCCCATTCGGATGATGTTGGTGTTCACGATGCCTGGGTCGGCGCAGTTGACGAGAATCCCTTTGTTGTTGAGCTCCTGAGCCATGTCAAGCGTGAAGTAGAGCAACGCCAGCTTCGAATCGGAATAGGTGGTGAAGCGGTTGAAATGCTTCTGGTCAACAGGCGTGAAAATATCGTGGTTGATTTTGCCGAAACGGAAGGTGAGCGACACCATGTTGACGATGCGGGAACCGTTCGGCATCATCGTTTTCAGCTGTTGCGTCAGCAGGTAGTGGCCGAGGTAGTTCACCCCGACAGTCCTTTCGATGCCATCGGCTGTGGTTCCCGCTTGGTGAAGCAGCGTGCCGGCATTGTTGAGGAGCAAATCCAGATGGTTGAACCGCGTTTTTATTTCTTTTGCGAAAGCGTAAATGTTGGCAAATGAAGCCAAGTCGAGTTGCATCACCTCAATGTCGCCATTGGTCTCCTTGCGGATGCGGTCGCAAACGGGCTGCGCTTGCTCCGCATGGTGGCAGGCCATGATGACGTGGTAGCCGGCAAGTGCCACTGTTTGGGTGTGGACTTGTCCCATTCCGCCATCGGCACCTGTGATAATCGCAACTTTCTTCATCTTGATTTCGTGTTCACTGTTTGCCGTTGCATTAGAATTTCTTTGCGGGCAGCCCGTAGATTTCGCGAGCTTCGGTCGGGTTGGCGATGCCGCGGCCGAACTCTGTGGCGATGCGGACAACCTTCTCCACCAATTCGCCGTTGGAGCGGGCGAGTACGCCTTTGGAAAGGTAAACGTTGTCTTCGAAGCCGACGCGCACGTGGCCGCCGTCGAGAATGGACATGGCTGCAACGGGGAATTCGTATCTGCCGACGCCGGCGACGGTGTAGGTGGAGCCAGCTGGGATACTGCCGCGCAGGAATGCGAAGTCGCGGATGTCGCCGCCGATACCGCCGTTCACGCCCATCACGAAGTCAAAATGGAAAGGTTCTTTGATGTAGCCCTTCTTGGCGAGACGAACGGCCATCTCAATCATGCTCTTGTCGAAAACCTCGAGCTCGGGTTTGATGCCGCGTTCAATCATGCGCTGGCCGAAGTGCTTGATGGTGTTTTCGGTGTTGATGAAGATGTCGTCACCGCCGAAGTTGCAGGTTACACAGTCCAAAGTGGCAATCTCAATTCCTTCTAACTCAGTGGGTTCCAGACGTTCGTCGTCGGTCATGCCGACTGCGCCGCCGGTGGAGGGAAGGATGATGATGTCGGGGCAGACTTGGTAGATGGCGTCGATGCACTCCTTGAAGCGCTCCTTGCTCTGGGTGGGGGTGCCATCGTCGTAACGGACGTGCAGGTGGATGACGCTGGCGCCGGCATCGTAGGCCGACTTGGCTTCGCGTACAATTTCAGCAACAGTGTAGGGGACAGCGGGGTTGTGTTCTTTCAAAACTTCAGCGCCGCAGATGGCAGCGGTAATGACTAATTTTTCCATTTTTTTTATTTTATTGATTATTAATTGATTGCAAATTTTACAATTGGCTTGCAATAAGCGTGCAAAGTTACAATATTTTAATGATTAATGAGGTATGAATTTTAATGATTATTGATGAATAAATCAAGATGGTTGGGTGGCGGTGAATTTGGCAATAATTAGATGATCTGACACCTGCCTGCCTATAGTACTTTTAATTGTTTTTTAGTAACTTTGCACTCGCGTTTGCTATTGGCACAGAATGAACGAAGACATTGATAATTACTATGTTGACGTCCCTTTAGAGGATGACCTTGATGCCGAAGGGGATCCCTTTCTTGGTTATTGGGATTTTGTGAGCGGTTCCAGCAGTGCGGATACAGATTATCCAGCTCTGGTTTATTTCGATTATGGGGATGCCCCGCAGAAGTTGCAGCAGCTGATGAAGACGATTAACGCGGAATCGTGGGCCACCCCCCGCAACAAGAGTTTTTACAAGCAGGCGGCGATGATGGCCGACTTTGAAGACTCCGCAGATGAAATCGTGCCTTTCCAATGCTATTATCCTGTTTATAAGGAAATGAATGTCAGTCAGTTGCGGAGCTATTTCACCCTTCGCAAACTTTGGCGGCGCGGTCAGCATCCCGACACCTCGCTCTCGTACCTCTTCGTCTATATCTACGAAACGCTGATGCAGGTCGGGGTTGAAAATCCCGAAGAGGGCTTGGAGATTTTGGAGGATTTGCGTGACGGCTATTGCGAAAACGAGCCCAAACTGCTGCGCTATCTCGAAAATTGGATGCGCGATTATGTCGCTTATTACAACCTGATTGACCGACGGAGCGAGTTCTTTTCCACTGAATCGCGGGAGGATATGGCAGCGGCCATTTTCGCCAATCGTGACAATGAAAATGACGATATCTTGTTTGAAACCGCCTGCAATTATTCCACTTTCAATGTTAAAAAGTCCATTTTATACAAAAAATCGCCCCAAGATGTGCAGAAGGTGGTCGTTGGTGTGATTCGTAAAGCCGCTCCAATGATTGAAAAACGCGAGCATCACCGCTTCGAAAACCTGATGTGCGGGCTGAAGCGACAGACGGGGCACCCGATGTTCGAGGCCGCCGTTTTCTACAATCCCCATCCTCCGAAAGATTACGTTTTCAGCATTTCTGAACGCAGGAAGTATATCTGTCGCAATGGGCTCTGGACGTTGGATGTTTACAAGCAGCTTGGCAAACGTGGCGTGCTTTTGGGAATGCTGCTGCACGAGACCGACCGCCGCTTGCGTTTGGTCACCAAAGGGATGTCGAAAACGACTCAGAAATTGTATGATGCTGATATTGAATTAATTATACAAAAAGTAATTGATGATTATCTGAAAGTGAAGGCCGAAGCCGCTCGCCCGAAAATTCAGGTTGACTTCTCCAAACTCGCCGACATTCGCAGCGACGCTTCCGTAATCCGTGAGGCTCTGCTCAGCGACGAGGAACGGATGGAAGAGGTGGAAGTTTGGGAGCCGAAGCCCGAAACCCCTGAACTGCAAGCTGCTCAGCCCGCTCAATCCACTCAGCCGGACCTTTTGGATGACGATGAGATGGAGTTCCTCCGTCGGCTGATTTCCGGTGGTGACTGGCGTGCATTCCTCCGCGAAAAGCACATCCCCGAAGGTGTGATGATGGACAGCGTCAACGAGCACCTGATGGATGAATTTCAGGATACCGTGCTGACTGACAATGGCAACGGTCCGGAGGTCATCGAGGATTATCTGGAGGAGATGAAGGGAATGATAGGGGAGTGACGACTCTCCTTCGGGAAGTGGGCCGCATAACGGCGGAGTAAGGGAAAATGATGATAAACCATTCTATAATAAACACAAAGAAATGAGAGTAGTTATTCAACGCACAACGCATGCAGAGGTTCGGATTGACGGGGAAACCGTAGGCAAAATTGACAAGGGATTTGTGGTTTTGGTGGGAATCACCCATACTGACACGAAGGATGATGTGGCCTATATGGCCAAGAAAGTTTCTGGCTTGCGCGTTTTTGAGGATGCGGATGGCAAGATGAACCTGTCGCTGGCCGATGTGGGTGGAGAGATCCTCTCCATTTCGCAGTTCACCCTCTATGGCGACTGCCGAAAGGGCAATCGCCCCTCGTTTGTCGGTGCCGCCCGCCCCGAACAGGCCCGCCCATTGTATGATTACTTCAACGAAATCCTCAGACGTGAATACGGGTTGCGTGTGGCTACCGGACATTTCGGCGCCGATATGAAAGTCGATTTCATCAACGACGGTCCGGTGACCATCCTCATCGATTCTTCCGAATAATTTCTTTACTTTTGCGCCCCGAGATAAACAGATTGGTAAAATCTTGCAAGTAGGAGAATTATACTTATGAACGAACATAATAGCACCCCAAAAATCCCGCGCCGTATTGCGCAAACCGTCCTCAACTCCTTGAAAGGCGGCGTGGTTCCGCGCATCGGACTTCCGTACATCACCGTCGGGCGGCGCAAGGAAATAGAAGCGTTGCTCCACGATGTCGATATCATCGGCGAAGGCGGAGCCTCCTTCCGCTTTATTGTTGGAAAGTACGGCAGCGGCAAGTCCTTCCTTCTCCAAATCATACGTAACTACGTGATGGACAGGAATTTCGTTGTGGTCGATGCCGACCTCTCGCCTGAGCGCCGTCTTCAGGGCACGCACGGCCAAGGACTTGCCACCTACCGCGAGATGATTAGAAACCTGAGCGTGAAGACCCGTCCCGAAGGCGGCGCGCTCACCCTCGTTCTCGACCGCTGGATCAACAGCGTGCAGACACAGGTTGCCTCTGAACTCGGGGTCAGTCCCGACAGTCCCAGCTTCGCTTCAAAGGTGGAACAGCAGATTTTTGCCGTCATCCGCCAAATGCAGGATTTGGTGCACGGCTTCGACTTTGCCAAGCTGTTGTCGCTCTATTACAAGGCCTTCACCGACGGCGATGACGAGCTGAAGGGCAAGGTGCTCAAGTGGTTCCGTGGCGAGTATGCTACCAAGTCGGAAGCGCGGCAGGAATTGGGCGTCACCGTCATCATCTCCGACGACGATTGGTACGAGTACCTCAAACTCTTCGCCTTCTTCTTCCGGCAGGCGGGCTATGCGGGCATGCTCGTGCTGGTTGACGAGCTGGTCAACATCTACAAAATTCCCAACAGCATCACGAGGCAGTACAATTACGAGAAGATGCTCACGATGTATAACGATGCGTTGCAGGGCAAGGCGCAGTACATCGGCACGATTATGTGCGGCACGCCGCAATGCATCGAGGACAACCATCGTGGGGTGTATAGCTATGAGGCGTTGCGGTCGAGGTTGCAGCAGGGCAAGTTCTCCACCGACGGCGCGCAGGACCTTCTGGCCCCTGTCATCCGCTTGCAACCGCTGACATACGAGGAGATGTTGGTGCTGACGGAAAAGTTAACTAATTTGCATTCAGGACTTTATGACTACCAATCGACCATCACCGACAAGGATCTGGAAGATTTTATCAAAATTGAGTACGGAAGAATCGGAGCGAGCACGAACATCACGCCGCGCGAGGTCATCCGCGACTTTATTGAACTTTTGGACATCCTATACCAGCATCCAGAGATGAAAATACAGCAGATTCTCTCTTCCGATGCCTTCAGTTACGCCAAGCCGGCAGCGGAGGATAAACAGATTGACGACCAGTTTGCGGATTTCACGATATGAATCTTTTCTCCCGATATTCTCCCACCATCCAGCATTACATCTATCAAAGCGGATGGGAAAACCTGCGGGCCATTCAGGCGGCGGCGGGGGATGCCATCTTCAACACCGATGCCAACGTATTGCTCTCCGCATCGACGGCCTCCGGCAAAACCGAAGCGGCCTTTTTCCCCATCATCACGCTGATGCAGGAAGAGCCGCCCACCAGCATCGGTTGCCTCTACATCGCCCCGTTGAAAGCACTCATCAACGACCAGTTCTCACGCCTGAACGACATCTGTGCGGAGAGTGGCATTGAGGTGTGGCATTGGCACGGTGATGTTTCGCAATCGCAGAAAAAACGGCTGATGAAGCACCCCTCCGGCATCCTGCAAATCACGCCTGAATCGCTTGAGGCGATGCTCTTGCACAAGCATTCCGAAATTCCGCATCTCTTCGGGGATCTGCGCTTCATCGTGATTGACGAAATCCACTCCTTTTTGCGTGGAGACCGTGGCGGACAGACACTCTGTTTGATTGAACGGTTGGCGCGCCTCGCCGGTGTCCAACCCCGTCGTATCGGCCTCTCTGCCACCATCGGCGACCTGCAAGCCGTCGGACATTTCCTTTCCGATGGAACTGGCCGTGATACCGTCATTCCCCGCATCCAGAGCGGAGGCGCGCATTGGCGCATCTCAATGCAGCATTTCTACAACGCCGGTCCGCAAGCCACGACGGAGGACATCAACAAACCCTCACAGAACGACCTCAATGCGCCGTTGAAAGCTGTCCAGTCCATCTTCGATCCGGGCTTGGAGTACATCCTTGAAAACACCCGCGGCCACAAGTGCCTGGTATTCTCCAACTCTCGCGAGGAGTGCGAAGTGGTGACCGCCACGCTACGGCAGTATTGCGAGGCGAAGCACGAGCCCGACCGCTTCCTCATCCACCACGGAAACCTGTCGGTCTCCTATCGCCAAAGCGCAGAGGAGATTATGAAGGAGGACGACTCGCTGGACACGGTCTGCACCACCTCCACGTTGGAACTCGGCATCGACATCGGACGCCTGGAGCGCGCTTTCCAGATTGACGCCCCCTACACCGTCTCCTCGTTCTTGCAGCGGATGGGACGGACGGGTAGGAGAGGGGCTCCATCTGAAATGTGGTTCGTCATGCGCGAAGACCACGCAGAAGCCCGCGCACTCCTGCCTGACACTATTCCCTGGAAACTCCTGCAGGGCATCGCTTTGGTTCAGCTTTATCTTGAGGAAAAATGGGTGGAGCCGCCCCGCACGGGAAGACTGCCTTACAGCCTGCTATTCCACCAGACGATGAGCACACTGGCTTCCGGAGGCGAGATGTTGCCCGCCGAATTGGCGCAAAATGTGCTCACATTGAGCTATTTTAAGAATATTTCGCAAGACGATTTTCGCGTTTTGCTCCGTCATCTTCTTGAAAATCAATATATTCAAAGAACGGAAAACAACGGACTGATTGTCGGGCTGAAGGGGGAGAGACTGGTGAACAACTTCAAGTTCTATGCGGTCTTCCAGGAAAACGAGGAGTACAGTGTGCGTTGCGAGTCGCGGGAAATCGGCACAATTGTGAAGCCACCGCCAGTGTATGACAAAATTGCCATCGCCGGGCGCGTGTGGGTGGTGGAGGAGGTGGATGTGAACCGCCACATCGTTTATTGCCATCCGGTGAAAGGGATTGTCCCTGCCTATTTCGGCTTGGAGCCGGGCGATATCCACACACACATCTTGGAAAGGATGAAGAGGGTGCTGCAGGAGGAAACGGTTTATCCCTACCTGCTCGACCATGCGCGCGCGCGTTTGGCACAGGCCCGCGATGCCGCAATGAAGTCAGGATTGGGGCTGAACCCGCTGTTGCCGTTGGGCGGCAATATGTACTGTTTGATGCCGTGGCTGGGAAGCTACTCTTTCCTGGCGTTGGAGCGATTCCTGCGTTTGAAATGCGCTAAAAGGCTGGGAATGAAAGGGTTCGATTCCCTTCGCCCATACTATATGCAGTTCACACTGTCGGTCTCTCCCGACGATTTTTTCAGAATCGTGCAAGATGAGATGTCGAAGCCCCTCGACCCGATGACGCTGCTTTACCCGAAAGAAACCCCCGCCTTCGACAAGTACGACGAGATTCTTCCAGTGGAATTAACGAGAAAAGGTTTTGCGTTGGGCGTGCTGGATGTGGAGGAGATGAAGCGGTGGTGGACTGGGGTGGCTGAAGGTTTTTGATATTTGTAAAAAACAAATACTATGCTAGACTCCTTCTCGTCTGATTTCAACTCCTTCGCGAAAACTTCTGTGATTTCTGTTGTCGAATATACGTCTCCTGTTGGAAGGTTGCTGTTGGGGGCTTTCGGTGACGAAATCTGCCTCTGCGACTGGATGACGGATAATCGTTGTGAACGCTCGGTCCATCGTCTCCGTCGAGCACTGAACGCTGATGTTGAGGAGCGATTAACGCCGACTTTGCATACTTGTATGTTGGAGTTGGACGAGTATTTTTCAAAAAAACGCACAGCATTTGATATTCCCGTTATTCTTACCGGGACGGAGTTCCAAAGGAGGGTGTGGTCAGCTTTGCTGACAATTCCCTTTGGCACAACCATCTCCTACGGAGCATTGGCATCCCGTATCGGAAGTCCCTCTTCCGTTCGTGCCGTTGCCAATGCCGTCGGCGCCAATCCGATTTCCATTCTCGTGCCTTGCCATCGAGTGATTGGGGCCGACGGCTCCCTCACAGGCTATGCCGGCGGGTTGGCTGCCAAGCGCAGGCTGCTGAAGCTGGAAATTGACACAATGTCTGATGCCGTTGTTTGATAAGAAGGAATGAGAGACGGATATTGATTCTTATTATTTGCAAAAAAAATCCTCTCAGATGTCGAGAGGATTTTCGTTTATGGGTTCTATTCTGTCAGAAGTTTGGCTTTCAGTTCGGAGACCTCTTGTTGGAGTTTCTTGAACTCTTCAACCAAATCTGGGATTTGTTTTGCGATGACCATTTCGCGCCATTTCTTGCGGGCTTCAATGGCTGGTGCGCCGAAAAGCGTCTGGTTCGGCTCGGTCACGCTCTTGTCAAGGGCGGACAAAGCGAGCAGGGTGGTGCCTTTGGCGATGGTGATGTCCTTGTTGACCACCGACTTGGCCCAAATAACTACATCGTCTTCCAGTTTTGAGCAGCCGGCGATGGCGCATTGCGAGCACAACAGGCAGTTTTTGCCGATGATGGTGTCGTGGCCGATTTGGACGAGGTTGTCGAACTTGCAGCCGTCGCCGATGATGGTGTCGCCGGAGACGCCGCGGTCGATGCATACGTTGCACGCGATTTCCACATTATTGCCGATGATGACGCGCCCGCAGGATTCGATTTTCAGCCATCCCTCAGGACGACGTTGGAAATAGCAGGCGTCTGCACCTATCACGCTTCCCGAATGGATGATGACATTGTCGCCAATCACCGTGTCGGCATAGATGCTCACATTGGAGTGGATGATGCAGTTTTTGCCGATGACGACATTCTCGCCGATGAAGGTGCAGGGTTGAACCACCGTCCCTTCGCCGATTTTGGCGGACGGATGAATCGGTTCGCTTTGCGGATTGAATGAGGTGTAATGGGCTACAACCTTAAGGTAGGCCTTCAACGGGTCCTCAGTGATGAGCAGTACTTTATCGGTCGGGCAATCAATCTCCTTGTCTATCAGGATGACGGCGGCGCTGCTTTTAAGCATCCGGTCGTAGTATTTGGAGTTGTCCACAAACGACAAGTCGCCTTCAACGATGGAGTGGAGTTCGTTGATGCCCGTGATTTGCGTTTCGGGATTTCCCTTCACTACAGCCTGAATATGGAACTTGCTGAGCAGTTCCTCAACTGAGATTGGATTCTTAAACTTCATTATCTGACTCTTTCCGCGTATTTGTTCGTGCGGGTGTCCACTTTGATGAGTTCACCGGTTTCAATGAAAAGCGGTACGAATACTTCGGCGCCGGTTTCAACGGTTGCTCTTTTGGCAGAGTTGGTGGCCGTGTCGCCCTTGACACCAGGTTCAGTATAGGTCACTTCCAATTCAACAAACGGAGGAAGCTCGCAAGTAAGCGGAGTGTCGGTCTTTACGTCATACATCACTTCAACAGATTGCCCCTCTTTCAAAAGGCCGGGATTGCTGATCAATGATTCGGGGATGGAAATCTGTTCAAAAGTTTCCGAGTGCATGAAAGCGTACATGTCATCGGTCTCTTTGTACAAATATTGGTAAGGACGGCGTTCTACATTCGCCAAATCAATCTTTACACCCGCAGTGAAAGTGTTTTCCAAAACACGGCCGGTTCTCAGGTTTTTCAATTTGGTTCTTACGAAAGCAGGACCCTTGCCCGGTTTAACATGTTGAAATTCAACGATTGACCACAAATCATTATTGTAATCTATGCACAATCCATTTTTAAAATCTGCTGTTGTTGCCATAAAATCTATTTAAAATTTTGGGTTAAAAATTTCGGATTGCAAAAGTACGAAAAAAATGCTTTTTCTACAGACAGTTAACATTTATTAACAGACGCCCGTCTGCTACTTCTGAAGCATCTGGAAAATAATGGCCGCAATGATGACCACCACCAGAATCATCAGGAAAATCAACCACGTTTTTTTCGTATTCTTGCTGTTCTCCTTCTCTATCTCTTCCATCTCTTTCGGATCCTTTGCCGAATCGCTTTGCTCTTCCAAGGAGGGCTCTCCGTTGATTGTGTACTGTGGATTTTCGGCTAAAAATTCCTTCGCTGCCTCCACATTCTGGGCTTCCACCTGAATCCTGTATCCGGTAGGGGATACGTATTGTCCTGCCATCTCATCCTGCACGTAGGCTTCAATGCCGCCGTCTTCAAGGATGGTTTTGAGAAGTTGCGCTTCTGAAGAGGAAGCGGTGGTGGCAATTGTCACTAATTTTAAATTGTCTTTCATGATTTCGATTGTTTAATATTCTTATCCCCTCAATTGCGGATAGTCATTTTTATTTACTGAATGTTCTTTGGAAAATTGGAGGTCTGTTTATATTGGAAATTCCCGTTTTCGTAGTAGATGAAATGCGCGGCCAACTCATTGTGATTCCGTAGGATGGCCATCGATTTCTCAATTCCGAGCACCATGAAGGCCGTGGCGAAAGCATCGGCAGTGGCGCAGTCTTTTGCGATGACGGAGACGCTTAGCAGCGAACTCTTCTCGGAATATCCCGTAGTCGGGTTGATGATGTGCGAATAGCGCTTCCCGTTGATTTCCTTGTAGTTGCGGTAATTCCCGCTCGTTGCTACGCAGTTCATCCCGCTCTCCAGCGGCAGTTCAAAAATGTAGTTCGTCTCAATCAGCCCGTTTTGGGTTTCCGTTGGAATCTGAACGCCTACACGCCATTCCTGTCCTTTGAACTTCCGCCCTTGCGCAAGCACCTCGCCGCCAATATCCACCAGAAAGTTCTCGTAGCCCTTTTCCTT
Source organism: uncultured Bacteroidales bacterium (assembly GCA_900321845.1). Taxonomy (GTDB): domain Bacteria; phylum Bacteroidota; class Bacteroidia; order Bacteroidales; family WCHB1-69; genus UBA1756. The sequence goes on from ONXT01000182.1 coordinate 10,992, forward strand.
CATCATCCGGGCAATTTTGTCCACCGCATATCCTTTTGCTATTGCATTGAAATCCAGTTGGATACGGGAGTCCGCCTTTTGCAGTTTGCCATCTGCAACGGAAATTTTCTGATACCCGATGAAATGGCGGAGCGAATCCATCTGCTTCTGGTATGATAACGTGTCGAAATCGGTGCTTTTGCCGAATCCCATCGCGTTGACCAACGGCCCGATGGTGATGTCGAACGCGCCGCCTGTCTCTTCGCTGATGTGATTTGAAAGGCTGATGAGATGGATGATGTCGTCGGTGAGGACTGTGGTTGCGTTCGCGTTGAGTCGTGACACCGTCGAAGTGGAGTCGAAAATCGAGAATTCCCGATTGATGACCGCAATGATGGAGTCGGCGGCCACAGGAAGCGAGATGTCTTCTTGCCCTACATAAGTTACTGAATAGTAAGTGCCAATGGCTATTCCAGAAAAATTGTGTACCTGTCTTTTGCCGCAGGAGGCGAGAAGGGAGATGGCAATGAGGGTGAAGACGGTTTTGACGGCCGCACGATGAAACTTCCGATGGCTCTTGTCGTTTCTCATCTTTCGTAATTGTCGGCACCCCGCTCTATTTCAAGTGCAGGTTATGTCCCATCTTCTCTTGCTTGGTTTTCAGGTAGCGGATGTTTTCCTTGTTTGGTTCGATGATGATGGGGATGGTTTCCACGATATCGATGCCGTGACCGCGTAAACCAGCGCGCTTGGTCGGGTTGTTTGTGATAAGGCGGATTTTGGTCGCATTCTGGTCGCGCAGGATTTGTGCGCCGATGCCGTAGTCGCGTTCATCGGCGCGGAAGCCGAGTTCGAGGTTCGCCTCCACGGTGTCGCGTCCCATCTCTTGCAGGTGATAGGCTTTCAACTTGTTCACCAGCCCGATTCCGCGACCCTCCTGATTCATATATAGCACCATGCCCTTCCCTTCATGTTCAATCATCTGCATGGATTGGTGAAGTTGGGCACCGCAGTCGCACTTGCAGGAGCCGAAAATGTCGCCGGTCACGCAGGAGGAATGGACACGCACCATAATCGTCTCGTCCTTGTCCCAATCACCCTTCTTCAGCACCAGATGGGTGTTGCCGTTGTTGAGTTGCGTGTAGGCAATCAGTTTGAAGTTGCCCCATTGCGTAGGCAGGTTCACCTCTTGTTCCTTGCGAATCAAGGTCTCTTTTTGCACGCGGTAGGCAATCAGATCTTGGATGCTGATGAGTTTGATGTCATGTTTCTTGGCCACTTCCGCCAATTGCGGCAGACGTGCCATGGTCCCGTCGGGATTTATGATTTCAATCAGGGCGCCCACGGGCTGCAAGCCGGCGAGTTTGGTCAAGTCCACAGCCGCTTCGGTATGTCCTGCGCGAACCAGCACGCCCCCATCGCGGGCACGCAACGGGTTGATGTGGCCGGGGCGTCCGAACATGTCGGGTTTGCTGTCGGGATCTGCCAGCGCCTTGATGGTCATTGCACGGTCGTACATGGAAACGCCCGTCGTACAGCCGTTTCCCAACAAGTCCACCGTAATGGTGAAGGGCGTGCCGTGCAGGGAGGTGTTGTTCGCCACCTGCATCTCCAGTTTCAGGCTGTTGCAGCGCTCGCTGCTCATAGGGGCGCACAGAACCCCGCGACCGTAACTCATCATGAAGTTCACCTTCTCAGGCGTTATCTTCTCCGCAGCAATGATGAAATCGCCCTCGTTCTCTCTGTCTTCGTCATCAACGACGATTAGGAATTTTCCGTTCTTGAAATCCTCAATCGCCTCTTCTATCGTGTTGAATTTAATATCGTCCATTATTTGAGTAGGAAGTGTTAGGTGTGATGTATTAATTATTGAGATTTTTTACACTCATTAAAAATTATCGATCATTCTGTAATTAATTTCATGAAGTGAACGCCTTTGACGGCCCAGCTGGCGGTGCAGGTTCCTTCTGACTTGTAGCGGAAGCCGAGGCGGAAATCGGCGGTGAGATTGGTGAGCCCGGAAACTTGAACTTGGGTGTATGCACCTGTCGGATAATTGGTTACAGTGATCGGATGCCAGTCGCTTTCGCTGGGCGTGCCTTCAAGAACAGTTGTGTAGTAAATGCTGAAATTGTCGAGGGCAACCCCACTGATGCTTTGGAACATCTC
>ONXT01000029.1 GCA_900321845.1 uncultured Bacteroidales bacterium
CGGGATGGTTTTGTGCTTATAGACGTTGATTTGACCAGCATCGGCAACTGGAGCGATGCTGTCGCCGCCAGGAACATAGTCATCGCGAAGGATGTAGAGTTCGGTTCTACGGTTCAACTGGTGGGCTGCTTCCTGATAATTCTTCGGAGAGAGCGAATTGATGTATTCTTCCGTCAGTTTGGTGCCCTTTGCGAATGTGTACTGTTTTCTTTCGTAAGTAACCGTATAATCGCGATCAAGCGTACGCGGCATGTACTCACCATACCCCTTTGCCACCAAGCGGCCAGCGTCGATTCCCTTCACATTGACGAGATAGTCAACGCAGGATTGGGCACGTTTTTGTGACAACTCCTCGTTATACTTGTCATCGGCACGGGCATCGGTATGGGAACGGAGTTCCACCACGAGCGTCGGGTTTTGAGTCATGATGTTGTAAACGAACTCCAGCGAGTCTTGGTATTGCGGTTTCAAATCCCATTTGGCCAGGTCATACAAAATTTCCGGCAAAACAATCGGTTCCTTCGGAATCGGGGTTAATTTGAAATCCTGTTTCAAGTCAGTGTTTTCAGTCAGGCCGACCGTCGTTTGGGAAGCAGTGTTGTTCTCGCGGAAGTATTTCGGCTTGGTTACGGTCATTTGGTAAGTAGTGTTGCCCAAAATCTTGTCCTTTTCAAACTTGTAATATCCCTTGACATCGGTTTTGGTTTTGTAGGAAGTACCGTCGGAGCCGATGATTTCAACCTCAGCGCCATCGATGGGCTGCAAGTTGGCGGCATCTTTCACGAAACCGGCGAGAGTATAGACAATCGGACGGAGGAAGAAGTAGTAGATGTCGTCGCCACCCTTGCCGCCAGCGCGGTTGGAGGAGAAGTAGCCCTTTTCCACATACGGGGTTTTGGACTTCGGATCCAAGGCGGGGGCATCATCGAACATGATACCGATTTCATCGGCTTCCGAGTTAATCGGCGAAAGCAGGTTTTGAGGAGTTTGATATACGCCGTTGATGCATTCGCTTGAATAGATGTCCAGACCACCGAAACCGTAATGACCATCGGAAGAGAAATAGAGCAAGCTGTCGCCGCGGAGTGCGGGGAATACTTCGTTTCCTGCCGTATTGACGACATCGCCCAAATTCTTAATATCGGCCATATTGAATGGTTTGGATTTCTTGGTACGGGTGACTTTGTAAAGGTCGTAGCCGCCGTAGCCGCCCGGTTTGTTGGAAGCAAAATAGAGGGTCAGTTCATCGCCCGTAATGAAGGGGTGAACGCAGTTGACCATGGAATCGTTGTCCAACTTGATCAGTTCGGGTTGGGTCCAATCCTTGCCTTTCTTAGTGGTGACATAGATGTAGCAGCCCTTCACTTCGCGTTTGTCTTGCGGACAATAGGTATAATAAACGGCGGTGGCTTTGCGGTTCGGACAGGCTTCGCCCTCATTCACGCCAGTGTTGATGACTTCGTTTTCATCAAAAGAGGCGACTGGCGACCATTCGCCTGGCCACTCCGTGTTTCTGCTCTTCGGCAATTCGGAGATATAGATATCGGAAAAGGCTTGGTTGGTCCATTGGTCGGTACCCTTGCCCACTGAGCCATCACGGTTTGAGGAGAAGAGGATCTGAGTCTGTTTGTCAGGATTGCCCCAACGGGGAGCCCACTCGTCATAGCGGGTGTTCAAACGTTTGAGCGGGAAGACCTCGTAGCGTGTAGGTGTTTCTTTCCAGGTTTTGGCGCGGGAACAGGATTCAATCATCACATCGGCACGCTTGTCTTCCGGAGCACGCTTCTTGAATTCCTTATAATAAACCAACGCGGCATCATAGTTGCCCTCGTTGATGTAGATATTACCCAAATGATAGAGCAGCAACGGATTGTCCTTCTGGTAGTTTTTCTTATACAAGGACTCGTACTGTTTCTTTGCATGCTTCACGTCGCCGGTGATACGATAGCACTCTGCAATCTGGTAGGCGACACGGCGCGATTCCACTTTATTCTTCTTAATCTTGCCTGTAACTTTCTTATATTGTTCAAGTGCCTTCTCATATTTGCAAGTTCTGAAAGCATTGTCGGCTTCCTTCGTTACCTGGGCACTTGAATTATAAGTTATTAAGAATAAGACACTTAGAATTAAAATAGATATTTTTTTAACGCTCATGATGAAAGTGTTTTACTTCATAAAAATTAGGTTGCTAAAATAGGAAAAAATTTCCAATATTTAGCAACCTAATCAAAGATTTTTATTGTCAAAGATTATTTCACGCTTAATTTGGCGACATTGAC
>ONXT01000187.1 GCA_900321845.1 uncultured Bacteroidales bacterium
ATCAGTTCTTTGACAGAACAGTGGCACTTTGCCGCCATCTCATCCACGATGTGGTAGCTTTCGGGGTGGACGGCGCTGGAGTCCAGCGGGTTTTCCGCGTTGCGGATGCGGAGGAAGCCAGCCGCCTGCTCGAAGGACTTGTCGCCGAAGCGAGGCACCTTCTTCAGCGCGTTGCGCGAGGCGAAAGGACCATTTTCATTGCGGTACTCCACGATGTTCTTGGCCAAGGCGGGCCCAACCCCCGACACGCGCGACAGCAGTTCCTTGCTTGCGGTGTTCACCTCAACTCCCACGTAATTGACACAGCTTTCCACCGTTGTGTCCAGACTCTCTTGCAGAAGTGTCTGGTTCACATCGTGTTGGTATTGTCCTACGCCGATGGATTTGGGGTCGATTTTCACCAGTTCGGCAAGCGGGTCCATCAGTCGGCGGCCGATGGAGACGGCACCGCGCACGGTCACGTCGTACTCGGGGAACTCGTCGCGGGCAATCTGCGAGGCGGAATAGACGGAGGCGCCGCTCTCGTTCACCACAATCGCCTGCACCTCGCGCTCAAACGGGATTTTGCTGACGAAGTATTCGGTTTCGCGCCCGGCGGTCCCGTTGCCGATGGCGATGGCCTCCACCTGATATTGCAGCACCATCCGCTTCAGCTTGTCGCTCGCAAGTTTGTATTCTTTTTGTGGCGGATGCGGGTAAATGGTCTCGTTGTGAAGCAGTTTGCCCTGTTTGTCGAGGATGACGACCTTGCAGCCCGTGCGAAATCCGGGGTCGATGGCCATCACGGTTTTCTGGCCGAGTGGGGGAGCGAGCAGCAACTGCCGCAGGTTGGTGACGAAGACGTTGATGGCCTCTTTGTCGGCCTTTTCCTTGAAAATCTTGCGCATTTCGGTCTCCATTTGCGGCTGGAGCAGGCGTTTGTAGGAGTCGGTCACGGCGAGGGCGACCTGTTCGCTGCAGAGGTTGTCGGCTTTGATGAAGTGTTTTTTGAGGCCGGGCAGCACGCGTATCTCGTCGGGGGCGATGCTGAGGCGGAGGAATCCCTCCTCTTCGCCGCGGAACATCGCGAGGATACGGTGCGAGGGGGCTTTGGCCAGCTTCTCGCTGAAATTGAAGTATCCGTCATATTTCTCGCCCTCTTTCTCCTTGTCCTTCACCACTTTGGAGGTGATGACGGCCTCTTTCCGGAAGAAGGAACGCAGGCGGCTGCGTACGTTGGCGTTTTCGGACACCCATTCTGCAATGATATCGCGAGCACCCGCCAGCGCATCTTCGGCGGTCTCCACGCCCTTTGCCTTGTTGACATGCTTCTGGGCGATGCTCATCAGGTTGGGTTCGCGCTGGCTCATGATGAGGGCGGCGAGCGGTTCCAGCCCTTTCTCTTTCGCCACGGAGGCGCGGGTCTTGCGCTTCGGACGATAGGGGAGGTAGAGGTCCTCCAATTCCGCCATCGTGACCGCCTGTTCGAATTTCGACCTCAGCTCGGGAGTGAGCTTTCCCTGTTCTTCCACGCTGTCGATGATGGTGGCGCGGCGCTTGTCGAGTTCCACCAATTTGGCATGACGATCGCGGATATTGCCGATTTGGACCTCGTCCAACGAATCCGTAGCCTCTTTGCGGTAGCGGGCAATGAAGGGAATCGTCGCTCCTGATTCAAGCAAATCTAAAACATTCTGTACCTGTTTCTCTTGTAAATCAAGCTCTTGCGCGATAATCGCAGCGTAGTTTTTTATCTCCATCTTTTTTTGGAATTTGAAAAAGCAAAATTCGTAATTTTTTTTGTAATTTCGCCAACCTTTTTTTAACGAAAAGAAATGCGCGCTGCAACCCCTAAAAAAACCGAAAATCTCATTAAAACGAAGTCGAATTTCGGCGAGTTCGTGCGCTACTATCTCTTCGCCCTCAAGTCTCCCAAAACTTTCACTCAGCTTGCCGTCACCTTGGGCGAAATGTGCAATTGCACCTTTACCCAGATGAATGATTTCATCTCTCCCAACGACCCGATGCAGGCGCGCTTCAAAATGGCCTATTCGCAATACGGAAGTCCCAATGCCCCCTTCAACTGTTTCGAAACGGATATTGAAAAGGTTAATTTCGTCCTTTTCCAAAACCGGACGACCGATTTCGATGTCAGCAAAGGTCCCTCCGAACTGGCTGATACAGCGGGCATGTTCCCGTTTTCCAACGAGGGACTGACCTGCTATGCACTCAACTCATCGGGCTTGTGCATCAACCGTGCCAAGGGCTTCAACGATTTCGACTATTTTGTCTTCATTTATGCGAAAAAAGACTGCGATGCAGAGAAGTTCTTCCCGTTTTTTAAAGAGCTGGACGGAATCCTGAAGGTGGATTTGTCCCCCTTTCTTTATAAAAAAGGTGTCGCCCCCAGTTTCTTTCAATCCATCTGCTACTATTCCGACAAACAAATCGCCGGACATTCCAAATCCCGACTGCGCTTCTTTCTGGGCAGCCTCCCGAAGCCGACGATCAACCTGCCCGGAACCTTGGTCGTTTCGACAAGGTACAACTATTAGTATATATGAATTAAATTTAAATATTTATGAAAAAGACCATTACGATTATGCTTTTAATTGCTTGCGCGACAATGAGTTTGGCTCAAAACAACCCGATTGACGTGAAGGCGCGCGTGGCTGAATACGCCCCTTACGACCTGAAAACGGACGTCTCCAAATTGACGAAAAACGACAAGGAGTTGATTCCGATTTTCATTCAGATTGCGGATGTGATGGATCAGCTCTTCTGGAAGCAGACATACGGCAATCCCGCTGATTTTAAGAAGATTAAGAATGATTATATAAAGGATTACATTAAGATCAATTATGGACCGTGGGATCGTTTGGACGACAACCGCTCTTTTGTGGACGGCATTGGCGAGAAACCCGCTGCTTGCCAGTATTATCCGCAGGATATCACTGCCGAAGAGTACGCCGCCTACAACGACCCTGACAAGGGCAGTCTCTACACCGTTCTGCGCCGCGATGGCAACGGCAAACTCAAAACGGTTTGGTACAGAGACGAATACAAAACGGAAATCGACAAGGTGTGCGAACTGTTAGACAAGGCGATTGCCATCGCCGAGGACCCTGGCATGAAGAATTATCTGATTGAACGCAAAAAGGCCTTCCAGACCGATGACTATTTTGCCAGCGATATGACTTGGATGGATATGAAAAACAGCCACTTGGATTTCGTCGTCGGTCCCATCGAGAACTACGACGACAAGTTGAACGAGGCGAAGGCATCGTACGAGGCTTTCGTGCTGGTGAAAGACGAGGAGCGGAGCAGGGAACTCGCCAAGTTTGTGGCCATGCTTCCCGATATCCAGAAGATTCTGCCCTGCGAGCCGAAATACAAGACATTCGTTCCGGGAACCTCTTCCGATTTGAATGTTTACGATGCCATCTACTATGCCGGCGACTGCAATGCGGGCAGCAAGACCATCGCCATCAATCTGCCGAACGATGACCGTGTTCAAGCCCAGAAGGGTACCCGCCGTCTGCAACTCAGAAACAGCATGCAGGCGAAATTCGACAAAATCATGCTTCCCATCGGTAATTTGGTGATGAATCCCACTCAACGGAAGCATCTGAAATTTGATGCATTCTTCTGGAATGTCACGTTCCATGAGGTGGCTCACGGACTGGGCGTAAAGGAGACCATCAACGGCAAGGGCTCCGTGGATGACGCCATGAAAACGGAAAAGACTTCCTGGGAAGAGGCCAAGGCGGACATCCTCGGCCTGTTTATCGTCTGCCATCTCATTGACAAAGGCGAGATCACGGGCATCACGAAAGAGGATGCCATCACGACCTTCATCGCCGGCATTTTCCGTTCGGTGCGGTTCGGTGCCGCCAGTTCACATGGAAAAGCTAACATGATGTGTTTCAATTACCTGCAATCAATGGGGGCTTTCTCCCGTGATGAAAAAGGCATCTATACGGTCAATTACGACCTGGCGCCCATCGCGATCAACAGCTGGGCTTCCACCATCCTTTCGGTTCAGGGAGAAGGCAATTACGATTTCGCTGTGAAGTTCCGTTCTGAAAACGGCTTCATCAAAACCGAACTGCAACAGGACCTCGACCGCATCAACGCCGCAGGCATCCCGCGCGACATCCGCTTCAACCAAGGTCTGAAAACGTTGGGACTTTAATTGAGCTTGTAAAACCTGAGACCAATTATATTTATATAAGAAAATTTCCTGTTATGAATTTGAAATTAGAACGTCCGATTATTTTTTTCGATCTGGAAACAACTGGCGTAGATGTGGCCAAGGATAGCATCGTGGAGATTGCCATGATCAAGATGTTTCCTGACGGACATGAGGAGGAGAGGGTGATGCGCCTGAATCCGGGTAGGCACATACCTGAAGAAGCGTCAGCTGTTCACGGCATCTATGATGAGGATGTGAAGGACATGCCGACTTTTGCGCAGGCGGCAGACGAACTGATGAAATACTTCGACGACTGCGACCTTGCCGGCTACAACTCCAACCATTTCGACATCCCGCTGCTTGCGGAGGAGTTCCTCCGTATCGGCAAGCATTTCGACATGCGCAACCGCTCGCTGGTGGATGTGCAGCAGATTTTCCACAAGATGGAACAGCGCACCTTGGTTGCCGCCCACCGCTTCTATTGTGGCTGCGATTTCGACGACGCCCATTCTGCCATGGCCGACACCCGCGCCACAGTAGATGTGCTCAAAGCACAACTCGACCGCTACAACGGCGTGGAGTATGAGGAGAAGAATGGCGTGAAATCTTGCCCCATCGTCCCCGATGTGAAAGCCCTCGACAAATTCACCCGCCTTGTGCGCAATGTGGATTTCGCCGCCCGCATAATTCTCAATGATAAAGACGAGGAGGTTTTCAACTTCGGCAAGCATAAAGGAAAACGCGTGAAGGACGTGTTCAGAACCGAACCCGCCTTCTACGCCTGGATGATGCGCAGCGACTTCCCGCTCAACACCAAAGATGTCATCACCCGCATTTACAAAGAGGTCAAACTTGAACAGAAATTCCAAGGATAAAGCTTAATTCATCATAGCGGCTGAATTCTGTGACGGCGATTCCGTTCACTTTATGGAACGGCGCTGCATAGCACAAAAATTCACCCAAAAGACACAAACAAACCAATCAACGATTCAACAAATGAAAAGAATACGAGTAAGATTTGCACCCAGTCCCACTGGCCCGCTCCACATCGGAGGCGTGCGCACAGCCTTGTATAACTACC
>ONXT01000274.1 GCA_900321845.1 uncultured Bacteroidales bacterium
GTTGCTCCGAAGGGCTGCCCGTCTCGCTGATGGAGGCCATCAACGCCGCCATTCCCATTATCGCGACGGACGCGGGCGGCACGCGGGAAATCGCCTGCGCCGATACTGGCCGGCTTCTTCCAATCCATTTCACCTACGAAGAATTTGAACAAGCCGTTGACATCGTCATACGCGACCATGCCCACTTGCAGATTTCATGCAAGGAATTTTTCCTGCGGAACTTCGTCGCCAAGGACAATTTCGACCATTTCTACGATGAGATTCTTTTTCCAAACCACCCGACCCAAAGATGAAACTTCTACTATTAGGCAACAACAGCATCCACACCTATAATTTCTACCAGCTCATCAGAGATTATTTCGATGAGATTCTGGTGCTTACCGACAAGAAAGAGGGGGCATGCGAGGGGTTGCCCATCCAGGTCATCGACTATGCGGCCACCCCGCTGAAGATGTTCAAGGCCTACCGCCAAACCCGACGAATCATCCATGAATTCCAACCCGACATCATCCACGGGCAGCAAGTCAACAAGGCCTTATGGTTTGCGGTGAAGGCCAAAGGGCGCATTCCCGTTGTAAGCACCGCATGGGGCAGCGACATCCTCGTGATGCCTCGTAAGAACATTCTCTACAAAAAAGTGGTGCAATACGTGCTCAGCAACTCCGACTACCTCACCTCCGACTCGGCGTACATGGCCGAGGAGATGCAGCGGCTCGCCAGATGCAAACACGACATCGTCATTGCCAATTTCGGCATCGAGCCGCACAAGCCCACCGCTGACAAAGCCGACATCATCTACTCCAACCGCTTGCACGAAAAGCTCTACCGCATCGAGGCCGTTATCCGCGCATTCGCCCCTTTCTATGCGAAACACGAAAACTGGCGGCTGGTAATCGGCGCGACGGGAAGCGAAACCGACCATTTGAAATCGCTGGCGAAAGAACTCGGCATTGAAAAGCAGGTGGATTTCGTGGGCTGGCTGGACGAACCGACCAACTTCCTTTATTACTCGCAGGCTAAGATCTGGGTATCCATTCCCGAAAGCGATGCTACCTCCATCAGTCTGCTGGAAGCGATGAGTATGGGCTGCGTGCCCGTTGTTTCCGATCTCCCCGCCAACCGAGAATGGATTAAAGATGGCGATAATGGATTGATTGTCAAAGATGTAGATACCAATTTCTTCTCCGAGGCGATAGAAAAAATCAATGCAGCGGAGGCGGCGGAGCACAACCGAAAAATTGTAGCAGAGAATGCGACCAAGGAGGCGAACAGAAAGAAATTCATTGCGATTTACGACAAAATTTTCGCAGACCTGCCTCAAAAAGAGGGGCAAAATTATTAACACACTCCGCGCCATCCCATAAATAATTGTAAATTTGCAAATTTCTAAAACGCATGCACATTCTCCTCATCAATCACTATGCCGGCTCCCCTGAACTGGGGATGGAATTCCGCCCTTACTATCTCGCGAAGGAGTGGCAAAAAATGGGCCATCAGGTGCTGATTGTAGGGGCTACCTATTCTCATTTGCGCAAGAAACAGCCTGTGAAACAGGGCTTTGAAAAAATCGACGGCATCGACTACTATTGGATTAAGACGAACGAATATCACGGGAACGGAGCGAAGCTCGTGCTTTCCATGTTTGGATTTGTTGTGAAAGCATGTTTGAAATACAAGGGCATCTGTCGCAATTTCAAACCGGATGTGGTGGTGGCCTCTTCCACTTACACTTTCGACAACTACGCGGCAAGAAGGATTGCGAAGCACTTTTCCGCCAAATACATCTACGAGATTCACGATTTGTGGCCGCTCTCCCCTATCGAGCTGGGCGGGATGAATCCGAGACATCCGTTCATCGCCATGCTGCAACACGCTGAAAACTACGCGTATAAACACTGCAACGCCGTCATTTCCATCTTGCCGAACGCGAAAGAACACTGCATTGAACATGGTCTCGCCCCCGACAAGTTTTTCCATGTTCCCAACGGCATCGTCAAGGAGGACTGGGACAAGCCGACGGAATTGCCCGCAGCACACCAACAGTTGATTGAAAATCTTAAATCCCAAGGCCGCTTTTTAGTCGCATTTGCCGGCGCACACGGCATCGCGAACTCCTTGCCTTCCATCATTGACGCCTGCGCCTCACTACAGGAAAAAGGCGTTTCACTTTTGCTGGTCGGAACGGGACAAGAGAAAGAAAGGCTGATTCAATATACTCAGAATCAAGGATATAAGAACATCCATTTCCTTCCAGCAATAA
>ONXT01000193.1 GCA_900321845.1 uncultured Bacteroidales bacterium
CAAGTCAAGATGCTGGAGGTGCAGGATACTGTCGCCGCAGTGGAATTCGCTCAGCAGACAATGCTGGTTACGAAATCAGGTGTGGTCATCATTCCCACCGGCAACTCCTACGTTGAATTGAAGCGGGTCAACAAATGATGAGAAGATGAAAAGATTAAAAGATTAAATAAATCAATCTAAATGAAACCGACATTATTAGTGTTAGCAGCAGGGATGGGCAGTCGCTACGGCGGGCTGAAGCAGTTGGATGGACTGGGACCTCACGGGGAAACGATTATGGATTATTCGGTGGCTTACGCCATTGAAGCTGGATATGGCAAAGTGGTTTTCGTCATCCGGAAAAGCATGGAGGCTGATTTTTGCAAGCACATTCTATCAAAATACAAAGATCGGATTCCCGTAGAATATGTCTTCCAAGAGTTGGATGTGCTGCCGGCAGGTTTTGCTGTGAATCCGGAAAGGGTGAAGCCCTACGGGACGGCGCATGCGATTCTGGTGGCGAAAGATGCTGTAAAAGAGCCGTTTACGGTTATCAATGCGGATGACTTTTACGGTAGGGATGCCTTTATGGTCATGTCGAAATTCTTGCAAGGAGAGCAGGATGCCGCTCATCCGTGTTTTGCCATGGTGGGGTACAAACTGCAGAACACCTTGTCGGAGAACGGCTCGGTTTCCCGCGGCGTATGCACCGCAAACGAAAAGGGCCAGCTGGTCGGAATCAAAGAGCACACGCATATTGAACGGAAGGACGGCCTCATCCAAAACACCTCCGCCGACGGGGAGGTGACTGTCTTGCAAGGAGATACGCCCGTTTCCATGAATTTCTGGGGCTTCACTCCCCTGTTCTTTGAAAAATTGGACGCGATGTTCTGCCAATTCCTGAAAGAGAACAACGACAATCCGAAATCCGAATTCCAGATACCCACAGTCATCAACTATTTTCTCCAAAGCAAAGCCGCCGATATTGTCATACTGAAAAGCGACGCGCAATGGTTCGGCGTCACCTATCAGGCTGATAGAGAATACGTTGTGCAGAGACTCAAAGAGATATAAAGAACGAGGTTGGAACTAAAAAATCATTAAACATCAAATATTATGAATTACGATTTAATTGTTATCGGGAGCGGTCCCGGAGGTTATGTGGCGGCGATTCGCGCCAGCCAGTTAGGATTGAAAACCGTAATTGTGGAACGCGCTGAACTGGGCGGCATCTGCTTGAATTGGGGGTGCATCCCGACGAAGGCACTGCTGAAGTCCGCACAGGTTTACAATTATATGAAACACGCTGAAAATTATGGCATTAAGTTGGAAACTCCTGCTCAACCCGATTTCGAAGCGATTGTGAAGCGCAGTCGCACCGTAGCCGAAACCATGAGCAAGGGCGTTCAATTCCTGCTCAAGAAGAACAATGTGGAGGTGATTGCCGGCTTCGGTAAAATTGTGAAGGACCATAAGGTGGAAATCACAAAGGAGGATGGCAGTGTGGAGACGATAGAAGCCCCGCATATTGTGCTTGCCACAGGCGCACGCTCCAAAGAGCTGCCGCACATCAAGCAGGATGGTAAGAAAATCATCGGCTACCGCCAAGCGTTGACGCTTCCCAAACTGCCTGAATCGATGGTGGTGATGGGCTCCGGTGCTATCGGAAGCGAATTCGCCCACTTCTATTCAAGTCTGGGAACCAAAGTCACGATTGTGGAATTCCTGCCCAATCTGGTGCCTGTGGAGGACGAAGAGATCTCCAAACAACTGGAACGCTCCTTCCGCAAGAATGGTGTGAAGGTGATGACCTCCTCCTCCGTGGAAAGCGTGGATACAACCGGCGACTTATGCCATGTGACGGTTAAGGACATCAACAAGGGAAAAATAACCGAAATCGACTGCGAAGTCGTTCTCTCGGCAGTTGGCGTCATCACGAACCTGGAAGGACTTGGCTTAGAGGAATATGGTGTTGAGGTGGAGCGCACGAAAGTGGTAGTGGACGATTTCTATCGTACGAATTGCGAAGGCATCTACGCTATCGGGGACATCGTTCACGGTCCGGCCTTGGCGCATGTGGCCTCCCACGAAGCCGAAATCTGCGTGGAGAAAATTGCTGGTTTGAACCCGCAACCGCTTGATTACACGAATATTCCGGGCTGCACCTATACCACTCCGGAAATCGCTTCCGTAGGCATGACCGAAAAGAAGGCCTTGGAAGCCGGCAAGGAACTGCGCATCGGCAAATTCCCGTTCACCGCTTCCGGCAAAGCCACCGCTTCCGGCAGTCGCGACGGCATGGTGAAGATCATTTTCGACAAGAACACCGATGAAATTCTGGGCTGCCACCTGATTGGCGAGAACGTAACCGAGATGATTTCGGGAATGGTTCTGGCGCGTGCGCAACACGTTAAGGGACAGGATATTATCCATGCAGTTCATCCGCATCCTACCCTTTCCGAAGCTATCATGGAAGCCGCCGCCGCTGCCTATAACGAAGCCATTCACATCTAACCATAGAAAGCGATCCTGCCACCTCCTAAAGTCAACGTCAAAATGAATTACACGAAGAAGTGCAAATTGTGGAAACTGGGGCCGGGCGGATGCCATCTTGTCATTCAGGCCAGATTGCGGGGCGAACCTGTCCATCTGCTGATTGACACCGGTGCCAACCACACCTGTTTCGACAAGCAATTCGTTGATTCTCTGGATATAGACACCAAGGAAAGTGGCAAAGATGAGGTGAATGTGGGGATTGGCGGCCAGGATTTCGTGGCGCTTATCGCGGTGATGCGGGATTTGAAAATCGGAAGAAGAAAAATCCCTCCACTGCATTGCAGGCTCATTGATTTGCAACACGTTAATGCGGCCTATCAGATGGCTGGATTCCCGAACATACAAGGCATTATCGGCGGTGATTTTCTCAAATCCTACCACGCTGTCATTGATTATGGCCAGCGAACACTCACTTTTGACATCTAACCATTATGGAGGAGACCGAACACATCATTTTAGGCATTGACCCCGGAACCAACATCATGGGTTACGCTTTGTTGAAAACACATCTGCGCAATAGTGAGATAGTTACGCTTAATGTTGTGAAAATGAACAAATTGCCCGACCAAACCGCCAAACTGCGGATGATTTTCGAGCAGACTTTGCAGTTGATTGAGCAGTACCATCCTGATATATTGGCAATTGAGGAACCTTTCTACGGGAAAAATCCACAGTCGATGTTGAAGTTGGGGCGTGCGCAAGGCGTGGTCATCGGTGCATGTTTGCACGCTGGCCTACAAGTATTTGAGTACACACCCCGACGTATCAAGCAGTCGATTACGGGCAAGGGCGGCGCATCAAAAGAGCAGGTTGCCGCCATGCTGCACAACATGTACACTTTTGAAAATGAAACTGCCTACCTGGATGCCACCGATGCCCTTGCCGCTGCCGTCTGCCATCACCTGCAGACCCGATTGGATTTCGGCGGTGGAAAATCAAACAGCTGGGCGGCTTTCCTATCTCAAAATCAAGACAGAATCATTCAATCTTAGGCAACATTCATCGGCTGAAAATGTATTTTTTTAATAATAAATCCTAAGCCGCAAAATTTTATTAAATTTGACACGTTTTTTAGAAATCAAAATAATCATACAAAAATGAAAAAAATCATCCTTTTATTAGTTGGTCTGCTGATCTGCGGATCTGTATTCTCGCAAGAAGAGAAAGCCAAAAACTATCCTCGCATACCCACCGTTGACCTGAAAACGCTGGACGGCGAGACCTTTTCCTCCAAACAACTTTACAACGGCGACAAACCGTTTGTCATCAGCCTTTGGGCTACCTGGTGTAAGCCGTGCAAAGAGGAGTTGGATGCCATCGCCTTGGTGTATGAGGATTGGGTAGAGGAATTGGGAGTCAAGTTGTATGCCATCTCCATCGACGACAGCCGTTCCGCTTCGAAAGTCGCTCCGTTTGTGAATGCAAAAGGCTGGGAATACGAGGTCTTGCAGGATGTCAACTCGGATTTCAAACGCGCCCTCAATGTTGTTGATGTGCCATTTTTATGCATTGTCAACAGCCGTCAGGAAATCGTGTGGTCACACACTTCCTATGCTTCCGGCGGCGAAGAGGAGGTTTATGAGATCCTGAAAAAACTGGTTGAGGAAGAAAGCAACAAATAAAAACAGAAACACCTGATTCTCAAACAAATGAGGGTCAGGTTTTTTTATAAAAAATAAACAAAAACTTCTCAATGCAAAAAATCTATCGGTTTTCATTTGTTATCTTATTGATTTTCAGCTCGTTCCCAATCATGGCGCAATCAGAATGGGGCAAAGGGCGCATCAGCGGGGATTTCGGATTCAACGGCATGTACTACATTCCCGACTCCACCATCAATGCGCGCGAAGTGAAGGAAAAGGTGCGCGCCAACACGTGGCTGAACCTCAACTACAACAACGGCGGACTTACCGTTGGCCTTCGTTACGAATTCTACAGTTTCCCGCTGATTGACTTTGAGGACATCGGCTACAAAGGACAGGGGCTTTCCAATTATTTCATTGATTACCGCAATGATTTCATTCAGGTTACTGCCGGTACATTCTACGAACAGTTCGGTAGCGGATTCACGCTTCGCGCCTACGAAGACCGCCAGTTGGGCATCGACAATAGTCTTATGGGCGCCCGTGTCAAAGTGACTCCTTACAAAGGCATCGAGATAAAGGGTGTTTGGGGATTGGAACGCAAGTACTTCGATTACAACATCTTGAACTATGGGGACAGAAAGGATTATGTGCGCGGATTGGATGCCGAACTCTCATTTGGAGACTTGATTCCCAAGATGTCGGAAAAGGGGTTTACTGCGGCCATCGGCGGAAGTTTCGTCAGCAAGTATGAGAAAAGCGAAAGCGACTACACCCTTCCCGGTAGCACGGATATGTTGTTGTCGGACAAGATTCCGGAAAACATTGCCACTTGGGCCGCGCGTATGAACTTTGGTTACAAGGGATTTCACTTGGAAAGCGAGTTCGCCCACAAAATCAACGACCCGAACAACACGAACAACTATATTTACAAGGACGGCAACTCCTGGATTCTCTCCGCATCCTACTCCATGAAAGGCTTGGGCGTGGAGGCTTCGTTCATCCGCTCCGACAATATGGACTTCCGTTCCCAACGCGACATTTCCGCCAGCACTCCCCTACTGAGTATCAATAACATACCCTCCATCAATCGTCAATATGCCTACGCGCTGCTCGGCAATTACAGTTATGCCAGCCAACCGAACGGACAAATCGGCGTGCAGGCGCAGGTGAACTACAAGGTGCCGAAAAACACCAAGGTCGGCGGTAAATATGGCATTGACATCACGCTGAATTACTCCCGCTTCCATGATGTGGAGCAGAAGCTCGTTCCGGAAGCGATTGAGCGTGGCGGCGAGATGCGCGGCACAGACGGCTACACATCCCGCTTCTTTAAGTTCGGCGATAACCTTCTGTATCAAGACATTGGCATTGAGTTCAGCCATCGTTTCAACAATAAAAAATGGAAATTGGACTTGGCATACAACTTCATCACCTACAACCTGACTTTGCTTCAAGGGCACGCGAGCCCGTTGTTCCAAGGACACCACGTTGCAGGGATGGTAACTTACAAGATCAATACGAAGCATGCGCTCAAGTTTGAGCTGGACCACCTCTATGCGAAGGAGGATGAGGGCAGTTGGCTGCACGGCATGTTGGAATACTCCATTGCCCCGCATTGGTTCATTTCGGTCGCCGACCAGTGGAACTACGGGAATGCCGACAAGGCCCACCGCACGCACTACTATATGGTTTCGGCTGCCTACGTCATTAAGACCACTCGCATTGCGCTCAATTTCGGAAAAACCAAAGAGGGCATTTTGTGTATCGGCGGCGTTTGCAGAAACGTCCCCGCTTCGTACGGTGTCGGCCTATCGGTGACAACTTCATTTTAATCTTTGAATAAATTATTGATTATGAATAACTTATATAAAATTTTGCTTATCCTTGCTGGTTTGGGGATTTTCATCTCTTGCGATAAGATTGACGGACCATACATTACTGAAGATAGCAGTGTTGCCACTACGGTGGTTTTCCCAGATTTGGATACGAACGCTGTTTATAGGAAAATCCTGTTGGAAGAATTTACTGGTTGCCAGTGTGTGAATTGTCCTCAGGGGCACTTGGAGATGGCGAACCTGCTTGCCGTCAATGGGGACACGCTGGTAGGCCTTTGCATTCATGCGGGGTTCTTTGCGCGTCCGTTGGCTGATTATCCTCGGGATTTCAGAACCAACGAGGGAACGCAACTCTATGATGATTTGCAAGCGGCCACGATAGGAACGCCCTGCGGGGAGGTCAACCGCAACACCAATGCGCAAGCCATTGCCCAATGGCAGTCGTCTATCCAAAATGTGGACAGGACTCAAAGAATCGCCGCCATCCAGCTAATCAACCAGTATGATGCGGGTACGCGCATTTTGACTGCCAACACCAAAACGACGATACTTCAGGAACATAGCAATCCTGTGAAACTGGCGCTCTATGTGGTGGAGGATGGAATCGTCTATCCGCAGAAGAACGGCACGGAAATAGATACCGCCTACGTTCACAACCACATGCTAAGAGGCTCATTGAACGGCACTTACGGGGCCAACATCAGCGAGAACGGCTATGTGGACAAGGGGGTATCATACACGAAGTCATATCAGGTCAACTGTGGCGAAAAGGATTGGAATGTGGACAACTGCGTCATCCTTGCCATTCTGACGGATGCCGTGACAAAAGAGGTTTTACAGGTTGAAAAGTGTTCTTTTTTAGATGATTAAGCTTCGCAAATTGGCTATCGTAAAAAAGATAGAGGAAGCGAGCAATCGCATTGTATTGCCCGGATTTCAAGGTGTTCCCTTAGGAACCGTCATGAGGTTTTTCTTTAAATCTCTTTCCAAAGGGATTATTTTTCACCGCGCTGCGGCAATGACCTACCGCATTTTCTTCTCCATCATCCCGATGTTCATGGCCTTGTTCGCCGCCCTTTCTTTCTTCGGCGAACGTGCCCAGGCAATCATCTTGAGTTTCATTGAATCCGTTGTGCCAGAATACGTCTGGCCAGCCATTTCCGAAATGATTACGGAGGTGATGAGGAAGCAGAACGGCACAGTGTTCTATTTCTCGTTGGTCATCGGAACGTTTTTCCTGTTCATTTCGGTCAATGCCTGCATCAACATATTGAATACCACCTACTTTGCCGACACGCGCAGGTCCTTTTTCCGGCAGTTGCCCATCGTGTTTCTCATCATTATTGTATGGTTGACAATCATCGTTCTGGCCATCGGCGTTTTCATCGGCGCCTCCGCCACTTTCAGTTATATTGACTCGCATATCTTCAAGTCGCAGCACCTGCTGCAAACCTGCCTTTTCATTTTCAAATGGCTGCTGCTGTTTTTCCTCGTCTATATGTTCATCTCCTCGTTCTACTATCTCGCACCGGCAAAAATCCGCGAGTACAAGCTGTTTTCCGCAGGCTCTACCTTCGCGACCATCTCAATGGTATTGATTTTAGGTATAATGAATTTCTATTTCGCCAATTTCGGGAATTACAATCTCATCTACGGCTCTTTGGGAGCCCTGTTCGCCATTCAACTCTGGTTGTATTGGAATGCAATGTTCATCCTGATTGGCTACGACCTGAACGTGAGCATAGCGGCAGCCAAAAAGAGTCACAACGATTCCTTAAATAGTTGATTTATAATGAGAAAAGGTCTGTTTTTCGGTTGTCTCTTTCTGCTGATTGGCCTGCTAATAGGCGAATCGATGATACGGAAGACACCTGGACCGGGCTTTGTTTACGTGAAGAATAATGGATTTCAATGCAACGGGGAATCCTTTTTCCCCATTATGCTGAATTACATTGTTGAGTATCAAGAAGATGAGGATGGCAGCTTTATTTTGGCACCTTACATAGAGTATGATTCTGCGCAATACGTGGAAGCGGTGGGTAAAGAAGCGGTTTCTCAACAGTTGGCAGGCCATTTTCAGCTTATTAAGGAATTGGGATTCAATACGATAAGGGTTTGTTTCGATCGCGTTCTGTTTGACGATTCCAACCATCCCTACTATCCGACCAATGGCAGGCATTTCTATTTAAATCAAAGAAATGACCGAAATGCCATTTTCAAGGGGGTGGAATCATTGCTGAGGTTGGCTGAAGAGCGGCGCCTGCGTGTGATGCTGCTTATCAAGCCCCCGATTGAGAATGATGATTTGGAGGTTTTTACGGTTGAATTGCTGCAGCATTTCAGCAAGGATTCCACCCTATTCGCCTACGATTTCATGAACGAGCCGCTCTATTTCGATACTGAGGAGAATCGTTTGAAAACAGATGCTCAAAACATTGTGGAACATTGGAGAAAGATGGTTCGTAAAAACGCACCGAACCAGTTGTTTACCATCGGTTTTTCCGAGCCGATAGAGGTTTTTGAGTGGGATGCGGCGATGCTTCCCGTCGATTTTGTGGAGATTCACACGTATCATCCGCTTCGCATTCCCAATGAGATTTACTGGTACGCCAAGCATGTTGGAAAGCCGTGGATGGTTGGTGAGACGGGGCTGCCGGCCGACGGGGACTCCATCAGCTATGCTTCGCAGCGGGATTTGTTTGAGGCGGCCTATTCGCTAACGCGGGATGCCGGCGGATGCGGCTTCGGATGGTGGGAATTCCAGGAGCTGTCGGTATCTCACTTCGAAGCGAGATACACGGG
>ONXT01000069.1 GCA_900321845.1 uncultured Bacteroidales bacterium
CGTGGAGGTGGTTTATCGCGATGAATCGCACATGCGTATCATTGACGGCGTGACCGGACTTAATCAGGCCCAGTTTGAGTGCCTTGCACCCACCGATGCAGAATCCTCCATCATCGTTGACCTTGACCGTGACGGCCATGCGGAAATCATCACTTCACACAGCACATACGATGTTGACCATGACTTCCATGCCAATTTGATTGTCTTTCACGCCCCTGCCAACACCACGTGGGCCCCCGCCCGTTATGTCTGGAATCAGCACGCCTACAATACCGTCAACGTCAACAACGACCTCACCATACCCACCACCAACTTCAATCCCGCCACCGCCTTCACCGGTCCCGACAACATCGTGCGGCGGCCGTTCAACAACTTCCTGCAACAAGGAACCCAATTGGACCAGTATGGAAGACCCTATTTCCCCGGCACGCCTACCGAACTCGATCTCACTGCCAGCATCTGCATGGGAAATATTTATACGGATGACTTTTTCACCATCTCCTCCGACACGCTTTCAGTAGGGGAGAATGAATTTCTGCGCACTATCGAACATGAAGATGAGTGCGACAGTATCATCACGTTGCATTTAACTCTTTTTGAACCAAGTTCTTCGGAAATTACCGACACAATCTGCCGTGGTCAAGGCTACCACCAACACGGATTCAACATTCCCGAGAGCGGCACGCTGGACGGCGCCGAACTGACGGAAACGCTTACGCTGACTAATCAGGCCGGTTGCGACAGCACCGTCACCCTGCGCCTTACCTTGCTGGACGGCGAGCTGCACATCCTTCCTCCCACGGAGGACTTCTGCAAGAACAATTCGGCACGGCTAACTGTGGAGACTTCGCTCGATCACTTTCGCTGGAGTACGGGCGAGGAGACGCAGGAGATTGTGGTCACCCATCCTGGAACATATTCTGTGGAGACCATTTCTGGGCATTGCACTGCCGCCGATGCCATCACCATCGCCGCCTGCGATTTCGACCTCTTCCTACCCACCGCTATTACCCCGTCGAAGGACGAGGGTACCAACGACTATTTCTGCCTCCCCGAGCAAACAGCCAGTCAGTTGGAGGAGTTCGAAATTCACATCTACAACCGCTGGGGCGGACTGATTTATCACTCCAATACGCCCTATTTCCGCTGGGACGGCACCGAGAACGGGAAACTATTTCCCGAGAACATATATAGTTATGTCATCCTATGCAAGCCTGTGGGACATACACGCTTCATCCGCACGGGGACGATTGCGGTGTTGTGAGAAGGAGAGGGGAGTTGAAAATTGAAAACTGAGAATTGAAAGCGGAAAAAGTACACCCTTTTCATTACGAAAAAAGTCGTAACGAAAAAATGCGTAGTAGGGGACAAGTACTATATGATGGGGGTATTGCCGACTGCCACATCAAAATTTGTTGGAGAGATTGATTTTTAAGAAATTATTCGTATTTTTTTCTTTGTGTAATTATAAATTGGAACGGAGAATTAAGTGGGAGGTGGAGGAAACGAGGAAATGGAAAATTGAGAATTGAAAACGGAAAAAAAGTTGTAATTTTGCAATCTTAAATCATAACTGAAAGATATTCAATGTTCAATCTGAATAAATTCATTTCGGAGCATGTTACCCAGCGGTCAAGCAGCCTGTTTGCCGCTGATATTGAAGCCAATAGGGGAAAACTGTCCGAGGAAATTGAAGGACGTTCGGTACTGGTTATCGGCGGTGCTGGTTCTATAGGGTCACAGTTTATCAGAAGTGTGTGTCAATTCAGGCCTGCGAAATTGGTTGTGGTTGACTTGAGCGAAAACGGTCTGGCGCTGCTGACACGCGATCTGCGCAGCACGTATGGAATGTTTGTGCCGCAGGACTACCGTACCTATACGCTCAATTTCGCAGATCCAATCTTTGAACGCATTTTCCGTGAGGAAAAGGGATTTGACATCGTGGCTAACTTCTCTGCCCATAAGCACGTGCGGAGCGAGAAGGACAAGTACTCCGTGCAGGCTTTGATTGAGAACAACGACATCAAAGCGAAGCGTCTGCTCGACCTGTTGTGCGAATTTCCCCCGCAGCACTTCTTCTGCGTTTCTACCGACAAGGCTGCTAATCCTGTGAACATTATGGGTGCCAGCAAACGCGTGATGGAAGACCTGATCATGGCTTACGCCGACCGCTTTCCAGTCACAACTGCCCGCTTTGCCAATGTGGCGTTCAGCAATGGTTCTTTGCCATTGAGTTTCTTGGACCGCATCATGAGCAAGCAGCCCTTGGTGGCTCCCAGCGATGTGCGCCGTTACTTTGTCTCCCCCGAAGAGAGTGGACAGATTTGCATGTTGGCGTGTGTCTTGGGCAAAAGTGGCGAGGTGTTCTTCCCCAAGTTGCGCGAAGACGACATGAAAACCTTCAGTGAAATCTGCGACCGTTTCATTACTGCAATGGGGTATGAAAAACGCGAGTTTGACAATGACGAGGATGCCAAACGCTTTGCTGCCGAAATGCCCTACGACACTAAGGTGTGGCCGGTGGTCTATTCAAAGAGTGACACCACAGGTGAGAAATCTTTTGAAGAGTTCTATGTGCCGGGCGAGAAACTGAATCTCAGCCGTTTCCAATCGCTTGGTGTCATTGAGGAAAGTAAGCATCGTCCTATCGGAGAGGTGAATGCGTTTTTTGAAAAGCTGGAAACGCTGTTTGCCAATCCTAATTTCACGAAAGAAGAGGTTGTAGAGGCTTTGAAAGCGTTTATTCCCAATTTTGAGCATGAGGAGAAAGGGAAGAATTTGGATCAGAAAATGTAACGCACAATGTACGAAAAAACAATCAACTTCATAAAACAACTGTACGGCAATCAGGAATTTACACCGTTGGCGGTTCCTGTTTTCGTAGGGAATGAGAAAAAATACCTCAACGAGTGTATTGACAGCACGTTCGTTTCGAGCGTGGGCAAGTTCGTGGATCGGTTTGAGGAGATGGTGGCGGAATATACCGGTGCCAAAAGAGCGGTGGTGTGCGTGAACGGCACCAACGCGTTGCATATAGCGATGATGTTGGCTGGGGTGGAACGAGGTGACGAGGTGCTGACGCAGGCTCTTACCTTCATCGCCACATGCAACGCTATTAGTTACATCGGTGCGCATCCCGTTTTTATTGATGTGGACAAGGAAACGATGGGGTTGTCGCCTGTGGCTCTCAGGAATTGGCTAGAGGCGAATGCCGAAGTGAAGAACGGGGCTTGTTACAACAAGCATACGGGCCACCGTGTGAAAGCGTGTGTGCCGATGCACACTTTCGGGCATCCTTGCAAGATTGAGGACATTGCCGCTGTGTGCCAGGAGTATCATCTGGAATTGGTGGAGGATGCGGCCGAGAGTATCGGCAGTTTTTACAAGGGAAAACATACGGGTAATATAAGAAAAATAGGAGCGTTGAGTTTCAATGGCAACAAAACC
>ONXT01000117.1 GCA_900321845.1 uncultured Bacteroidales bacterium
ATCCACCCCGCGAACATCCGGCGAGTCGTAGTGTACATAACGATACCTATATTTATTTAAAGGAGAATCATAGCACATCTTGCGCAAGACAGACTCTTCTTCGATTTCTGCCAACCCGACAATATCGGGAGGTGACCAGTCATTCATCGCCAGAATCACTTTGGCAATGTTGTTAATCTTCTTCACATATTTTTTATATGTCCAATGATAGGAACCGGTCGGCGTAAACGCATCATCGTTCTTCAAACTGTCGTCATTTGGGTTGAAGAGGTTTTCAACGTTGTAAAAGCCAATCAAATAAGTGGAAGAATCCTGTGCGGACAACGAATGGTTAAAGAGATAAACAAAGCTGATTATCAGCCAAATGCGCATCATATTCATCGGTTAGCGGTTTTAGATTAGGAGATGCGCAAATGTACTGTATATTTTGTGAATCTACAGGTCAGGATGAAAATTTTAACATTTATTAAATGAATGTCCTCTTATTCTTCGTAGATGTCGTAGCAATCTGGAATGAACTGCGAGCAGTCGCCGTGATGAGCATAGACATCGCGCACCATTGAGGAGGAGATGTGCGAATGCTCGATGGTGGTGGCAAAGAAAACCGTTTCCACATTCGGATTCAGCTGTTTGTTTGCGTGAGCGATGTCTTTCTCATATTGGAAATCCATCGTGTTGCGAATGCCGCGAATGATGTAATTCGCGCCCAGCTCTTTACATAAATCAATTGTAAGATTTTGATAATCAATAACTTCTATCTTCGATTCATTTTTGAAGCAGCGATGAATCCACTCTTTTTTTTTCTCCAAAGGGAAAAACGACTTTTTGGTGGCATTCACTCCAATTGCCACATAAATCTTGTCGAAAAGCGGCAATGCTGACCGTAGAACGTCCACATGGCCTTTGGTGATGGGATCGAACGAACCGGGGAAAACGGCGATTTTCATGGCAGCAAGGTTTGATAGATGTTCTTCAGTCGTGCGGCGACATCCTCCCATTTCAGGTTGTTGGCCTCCTCCATTCCCTTTTCGGAGAACATTTCCGCCAAGACAGGATAGTGCAGAATGCCGTAAATCGCGTCGGCCATCGCATCGATATCCCAGAAATCCACCTTGATGGCATATTGGAGCACTTCGGACACGCCCGACTGTTTGGAGATGATGACGGGCACTCCCGACTGCATCGCCTCCAAGGGAGAGATACCAAAAGGCTCTGATATAGAAGGCATTACATAAACATCGCTCATACCGAACATCTTGTCGATGTCTTTGCCGCGCAAGAAGCCGGTGAAGTGGAAGCGATCAGAGATGCCCAACTCGACCACGCGGTCGATCACGCGGGGCATCATGTCGCCGTCGCCCGCAAGAACGAAGCGGACATGCTCGTCCTTTTCCAGCACACGCTTGGCTGTTTCTACAAAATATTCGGGCCCCTTTTGGAAGGTGACGCGACCTAAGAAAGTGACGATTTTATCCTCCAACGGGCGGGCACTGTCGCCATGACGGAGATTCGGCTCGACGGCGTTGTGCAGGGTGTAAACCTTCTCGGCTGGGATGCCGTATTTATCAATGACAATACTGCGGGTGAGGTTGCTGACAGCGCAGACGGCATCAGCTGCCATCATGCCTTCACGCTCCAGATTATAGACGATGTCGTTGCGGTTTTTCTCGCCGGAACGGTCGTACTCGGTTGCATGGATGTGAACCACCAATGGCTTGCCGCTCACCGCTTTGGCGGCGATGCCGGCGCGGTAGGTCAACCAATCATGCGCGTGGATGATATCAAACTGCTCCGACTTGGCAATCTCCTCAGCCACCATGGCATACTTCTCCACATCCTGCATCAGGTTGGGTCCGTAACCGCCGGAGAATTTGTAGCGACGCTTGCCTGTGGAGACTTCCTGGGATTCAAAAATACCGCTTTCTATCTGATTTACAATGTTGTAATAATCATCCAGACCGATGTAAGGGACGAGCTGGGAATTCACTTCGATATAAGAGACCTGATTTTGTGCATTGAAAAAGCGTGATTGGCGCACGTCGAATGCAAAATCGCTGGCGTTCACAATGCGCACAAGGCTCTGATCCTCGTCGCCGTACGCACGCGGCACAACGAGAGAGACCTCCACACCATTATGCACGAGCCCCTTGGTCAATCCATAGCAGGCAGTGCCTAAACCGCCGGAGATGTGTGGCGGGAATTCCCAACCGAACATTAATACCCTCATGTTTTGCTATTTATTCGTTGATTTGTTTATTCGTTGGTTCGCTGTCAGTTTTTCAGAAAGTCAGTTATCGTTGACGTCATTCTTCATGCGCATTGAAGATTTCGGCAATCGGAATCACATCCAATTGAATGTCGGGATGTGCGCACAAATAGGCGTCGATGTATTGCAGACAATGCACATCAGTTGATGTAATATACTCAGCATCAGTCTGTTGTACCTTATCCACAATCATCTTGAGCATATATTCCGACAATTCGTGATTGTGCAGGGCGAGGTCGCCGTTGGCGGAGCAGCACACTTTGAGGTCGGGATCCGTAATCAATTCGAGGCCGTCGGTATTCAGGAGCAGCGTTTCCGCCTCATCGCCCGACTTGTAAAGATTGCGGGCGGCGCAGGACTGGAAATAGAACACTTTGTGTTTGAAGGAGTTTTCCAGCTTGGTGACGCCTTTTTCATTCACAATGTAATCGCAAAGCTCGTAAATATCCTGGACGGTATGTTTGAGCGGGGCGGCGAAGGAACCGGACTCAAAAAGGGTGTTGAAATAGGTTTTGATATAGCCCACGCAGGCAGCAGAGGGCACGACGATTTTATAGGGATTGTCGAAATACCCAATCAGTCTGAAGCCCAAATCGCGTGCGCTATCAATGTCGCCGCGCATATAGAAATCCCGTCCGCAGCAGGTCTGTTCCGGATTATAAACGCACTCATCGCCCAGCTTTTCTAACACAGAAATAACTGCATTCGGACTTTCGGGGATGAACATGTCCATGCAACACGGTATGAACAGATTGACTTTGTTTTGTTTACCAGACATGTTTCAAACTATTCTTCGGGGGCGAACATCGGATCCCACGGCGGGAGCATGATGGTTTTGCCCTTGAACATTTTCAGATACTTTTCGGGGATGTACTTGCTTTCCACCACCACGCGGAACATATATTCGTTGAACCATTCATTGGTCATGATGAGGAAGCCGTTGTGTCCGTATTTGCTGCCCCAGCTGTTTTCCACCATCCACTTGAGCGGGAGTCCGTTCGCGTCCAAATCCACAGCGCAAAGGGTCATCGCATGGGAGGAGCCGCTGGCGAAGGTGCTGACTCTCTGTTTTTTGTCCATGTTGAAATCGATACCGAACAGGGAACTGTAGTCGTAGTTGTTGATGTCGAGGAGGCCATTGTCGCGGTTGAGGAACTTGCCCACGTCGCAGGAGAAGTACATCATGGTGCTGTCTTTGATGGAGGCGATGCACAACGGGGCGATTTCGTCCATGGGCAGGTTGAGGTAGCGCCAGTTTTCACCGTCGTAAACATGGCGGTCATATTCGATTTCATAGACCTTGTAGTACTCGCGGGTCGGGTCGTTCATGATCATGTAATAAGTGGAGAAGTCCTCGTTGGCGAACTTATCGCGGAACGACTGC
>ONXT01000189.1 GCA_900321845.1 uncultured Bacteroidales bacterium
ACACCTGAATATATCGCATCAGTAGTAATTAAAAATGTTGATATGATGAGTGATTATCATCCGACCATTCAAATAACAAAAAAACTATAGTTGAATCTGCCGCATATAGTCATTGGGAAGTTCATGAAACGGTGCTCATTGTCCAAAGTAAAAATGCACGTTTATCATCCTGATTATCAGATTTTTAGTTGAAAAATGAAAAAAGTTGTGAAAAAAAAGATGTTGATGGTTTTGGCAAAGGAAAAAAGTTGTATTTTTGCCGCCCGAAAATCCGATTATTATCCTGCTGTTAGAGGGATAAAAAAATTAGAAATCGAAGCGCATGGGTGAAGATGCGTTTCACAAACAACAAATTGAAAATGAACACATTAAGCTACAGAACGATTTCGGCAAACGAAAAAATCGTGAAAAAGGAATGGGTCCTCATCGATGCAGAAGATGCTGTTGTTGGTCGTCTTTCCTCCGTTGTCGCACGCATTTTGCGCGGCAAAACGAAACCCTACTACACACCTCATTTCGATTGCGGCGACAACGTCATCATCATCAATGCTGACAAAGTCCGTTTCACTGGCAAGAAATTGACCGACAAGGTGTACATCCGTCACACCGGCTATCCGGGCGGTCAACGTTTCAGAACCCCGCGCGAAGTGCTCAAACTGCAACCCCGCGAAGTGCTTGAACACGCCATCAGAGGCATGCTTCCCAAAACCAAATTGGGAGACAAACTCTACCGCAACCTCCATGTTTACGCAGGTCCCAACCATCCGCATGAAGGTCAACAACCGAAATTAATCAACATCAATGAAATCAAATAGGAAAAATGGAAGTCACTAATACAATCGGAAGAAGAAAAACCGCAGTTGCCAGAATTTACATGAAAAAAGGCAGCGGCCAAATCACGATTAACAAACGCGATTACAAGGAATATTTCCCGTTGGGAACCCTCCAATATGTGGTCACCCAGCCCCTCCAAATCGCACAAGTTGAAGGTCAGTACGACATCAAGGTGAACCTCGACGGCGGCGGCATGTCCGGACAAGCTGAAGCTCTCCGTCTGGCTATCTCCAGAGCCCTTGTCGAACTCTTCCCGGATCTCCGTCCGACTTTGAAACAAAAAGGCCTCCTCAAACGTGACCCCCGTATGGTTGAACGTAAAAAGCCCGGCCAACCCAAAGCACGTAAGAGATTCCAATTCAGCAAACGTTAGTCGTTATTTCAATTTTGGGATTTTAAAAACAAGTTTAGTATCAAAATTGCTGAGACTTCATCTGAACTACCCAGCAATTGATTTTTAATGAAAGTAAACAAATTAAAATGAGCAGAGTAACATTCGAACAATTATTGGACGCAGGTTGTCATTTCGGCCACCTCAGAAGAAAATGGAATCCCCAAATGGCTCCTTACATCTTCATGGAGAAAAACGGAATCCACATCATCGACCTCTACAAGACCGTAGATAAAGTTGAAGAAGCCTGCGCCGCAGCTAAGCAAATCGCAAAATCCGGCAAGAAAATCCTTTTCGTCGCCACTAAAAAACAGGCCAAAGACACCATCGCCGAATTGGTAAAAGGCGTTGGAATGCCTTACGTAACTGAACGTTGGCCTGGCGGTATGCTTACCAACTTCTTCACCATCCGCAAAGCCGTCAAGAAAATGGCCGACATCGACCGCCTGATGGCCAGCCCCCAATTCGCCAACATCTCCAAGAGGGAAAAACTGCAAATCCAACGTGAAAGAGCCAAACTCGAAAAGAACTTGGGCTCCATCGCCGATTTGTCACGCCTCCCCGCTGCCGTTTTCATCGTTGATATCCTCAAAGAACACATCGCCGTTGCTGAAGCTCACCGCCTCAACATCCCCACGTTCGCCATCGTGGATACCAACTCCAACCCCAACCTCGTTGACTTCCCGATTCCCGCCAATGACGACGCCTCTAAATCCATCGGCGTGATCGTCAAGGCAGTTTGCGACGCCATCGCCGAAGGTCTCTCCGAAAGAAAAATGGACAAGGACTCCGTTAACGAAGACGAAGACGAAGCCATGGCCGAAGAGAACCAAGCCGAAGACGAAGAGGAAAACAACGACCGCGAAGAAGGTCAGCGCAGAAGACGCACGACCATCCGCAGAAATCCGGCCAGAAACGCTAACGCAAAGAGAGATTAATATGAACAAGACACGTTTAATCGTTGATTTGTGCATATGAATCAACGATTAAACGTTTTTTATTTTTAGAATTTAACAACCACCTAATAAATTTAATTATGAGTATTACCATTTCCGCACAAGAAGTTAATAGATTGAGAAAAGCCACCGGCATCGGTATGATGGACTGCAAACACGCATTGGTTGAAGCTGAAGGCGACTTCGACAAAGCCATCGACATCCTCCGCAAAAAAGGACAGAAAGTGGCCGCCAAACGCGCTGACCGCTCCGCCAACGAAGGCCGCGTCATCGCTAAAGTCAACGCCGACAGCACCAAGGGCTACATCCTCGTGCTCAGCTGCGAAACCGATTTCGTAGGCAAAAACGACGAGTTCGTCGCCCTCAGCGAAAAACTCATCAACGAAGCGATGGACAAGAACATCAGCACCCGCGAAGAACTCCTCGCCCTCAACATCAACGGCATGGCTGTTCCCGAAATGCTGCTCGAACTCACCGGCAAAACTGGTGAAAAGATCGAACTCCCCGACTTTAAGGTAATCGAGGCCGCTCACGTGACCGCTTACAACCACCTCGGAAACCGCTTGGCCGTCATCGCCGGCTTCAACATCCCCGGCCATGAAGATGCATCTCACGAAGTGGCGCTCCAAATCGCCGCAATGAACCCCGTTGCACTCAGCGCCGAAACGCTTCCCAAGGAAACCATCGAACACGAATTGGAAATCGCCCGCGATACCACCCGTCAAGAAGGCAAACCCGAAAAAATGGTTGAACAAATCGCTCAAGGCAAACTGAACAAATTCTTCAAAGAAAACACCCTGCTGGCTCAAGAATATTATGCCGACAGCAAAATGAACGTCGCCGACTTCATGAAGAAAGCCGACCCGAACATGACTTGCACAGGTTTCTTCCGCCTGCAATTAGGTGCATAATTAACACCGAAATATGCAAAAAAAAGGTCGGGATTTCTTCCGACCTTTTTTGTTTTAAACCACACAATTATTATTGGAAACGAACATAGATATTGTTCGGGACCATTCCGTCCACCGACTCCCGCGCATTCACGGAGAACACCCTCAGCGTCGATAGCCGTCCACCAGCCTTCAAGAACGACGCCGAAAAGAACTTCCTCGCATCTTGATTCAAATTCTGGTAATACAATTCAAAGACACTCTGCGAGGGCAGATGCTTTTTCGCAAAAACATACGTCTGGTTGGATGCCAAATTACTGCCGCCCGACATTTTGTCAAGATACGACTTTAAGGCGGAAACCGAATCGGCAAAAATCAGATTGCCTTTATTTTCAACAAAATAATTACATGCGATTGTAGAATCTTGCAAACATTTCGGCACGAAATCCCCTACCCCGCTTTTGTAAATCGCAATTTTCTTATAACGGATAATCGAATCCGAGGTGAAATCCGAAGGCAAAAACACCTCAGCCAGATTATCGCTTTCATCGGAGTGAAGTGCGATGAAATGAAGGTCTCTATCCTTTGAATTCATCACAAAATGATGGATATCAGGGAATTGCAACACAACACTATCGGCGCCGACAGTAAACGGAGCCGTGTAACTTTCCATGCGGGAGATATTTGAACAGACCAACGAATCGGGAATCGACATCGGACTATCCATGGAGCCATGAAATTGCTGGAAAAACGAGTTGGGAGCAACCATGCTATAACCCGACAATTTCATCTCGAAATCGGTAAAAGTGACCTGATAGGCCGACCAATCCGCCAAATCCTTATAATGCGAGAATTGTGTCTGATAATCCGTCGCAATCTTCGGCATTTCTCCCTTTACAAAACGTTCGTGGTTGATTATCAACCAATTCTGCTTATCATTCTTATAAATTACGCCAAGCAGTTTTTTCAGATCCGCCTGATTAATGAGCGCGTTCGCGGCGGCGGTCACATCAATCGAAGATTCCAACAATTTGACACTTTCAGCCGCTGAGAAAATGCCGTTATGGAAACAGAGATAAAAGGTGTTGTGATGCGTGGCGATTTTGTAAATCCTGACAGAACGATGCGTGCTGCAATCCTTGGGATTGATTTTCAGCTCCAGCAACAACTGATTGAAAGCCCCCTCGCTCGCTCGAGTGGACATCATCAATTTCAATTGGTTGGACTGGTTCAGATGCCCCGAAATGACAATCTGGTCGGTTTTGGGCAAATTCGCAGAAATTCGACTTGCAAAATACTCGAACCCTTCCATTGCATTGAGTGATAAAATCTCGTCAAGATAAGGCAAACACTTGACAGAAGACTTCACAAAAGCTTCATTATCATTGATTTGCAATACATATACCGCATCAGCAGGCAGGGTGGCCAACGGTTCTGCCGTATTTTTTTTCAACAAATGCGAAAACGCGACGATGGCGACAGCCACCACTGCAACGACGACGGCGACGCCGACAACAATCCACCCTTTTCTTCCTGAACGCTTCGGAGTTTTCTGTTCTGATTCCATAATACTCAGTTTAATGACAGCCGCAAAGTTACATATTTTCAGAGATGAAAAAAACCTCTGCATTGACATTTTTCTCACCTTGCATTGTTAATCAGTGGGTATGAAGAGATGGCGCGGTGAAGACAAGCGTTGACATTTTCTGAAAAAAAACGAAAAAATCAGCTATGAAAAGTTAGTCAATCGCCATTAAAATTGTAATTTTGCGCTTCAAAAATTCTAACTTAAAAAACCAAATAACATGACCTTAATTGAACAAATCAAAGACAACGCCAAGAAATTTGGCAAACGCATCGTTTTAGCGGAAGGCGAAGAGGACAGGACCCTCAAAGCAGCCGACAGAATCATTGAAGAGGGCATCGCCAACCTGATTTTGCTGGGAAATCCCTCAGTCATCAAAGAGAAAGCCGTCTCTTTCGGGCTGAAAAACATCGACAAAATCACCATCATCGACCCGAAAGACAATCCGAAACAGCAATATTACGCTGAGATGCTGTGCGAAATCCGCAAGAAAAAAGGAATGCAGATGGACGAGGCCATGAAGCTCGTTCAGGATCCGCTTTACCTCGCCACCCTGCTGATCAAGGACAAACAGGTTGACGGCGAAGTGGCCGGCGCTCAGAATTCCACTGGCAACGTACTGCGTCCTGCTTTCCAAATCGTGAAGACCTTACCGGGCGTTTCCGTCGTTTCTGGCGCATTCATTATGGTTTTCCAAGATAAGAAATGGGGCCAGGACGGCGTAATGGTTTTCGCCGACTGTGCTGCCGACCCGAACACCGACGAAGAGAAACTCGCTCAGATTGCGGTAGTTACGGCCAAGACGGCCCGCAACATCGCCTGCATCAAAGAACCCCGCGTAGCCATGCTGAGCTTCTCCACCAAGGGTTCCGCCAAGCACGAACTCGTTGACAGAGTGGT
>ONXT01000195.1 GCA_900321845.1 uncultured Bacteroidales bacterium
CCCACGGAAGCGTCCACCGTTACGTGCTGACAGATGAAGTCCGCTTTCTCTTTCGTGAAACCCAACTCTTGCAGAATGTGCGGGAGGTCGTCGACAAAGGCCTCCTTCGTCGGATACTTCCTGCGCGTAATCGCATCCAAAGAGCTCTCTTCGATGGAGGAGCGGTTCTTGAATCCGTTGTACCAGATGTCGAAGGGTTGCAGTCTTCTTCCCAACTTCTTGGAAATCAGGTCCGCAACCTTTTTCACCTCAGGCCTTGAGAGGAAAGCACTGAAAAGCTTTTCGATGTCGCTTTCTGAAAATTCCAGTTCGTCATTGAACCGCCGGTCAAGGTAGGTGGAATGGTCCTGATAGTACTTGTCGGCGGCGCTGATGGCTTTGAAGTTGTTGAGGAGATACTGGTAGCGGACATTTCTTTCTGGAGGGAAAGAGCCCTCGGAATGTCCGATGGAAACCATATTGGCAATCGGGTACCAGTCGCGTTTGCTGCTGTTAATCACTTCTTTAGGAATGGATTGCTCAATGATGCGGCGCATGATTGCATAGATGATGCGCTGCTTTTCAAAGCCGTTGACCCTGTCGGCATAGGCGGCTTTAAGTTCGTCGCGCAGTCCCCAGTGGGAGATGAGTTTCACGTTTTCACCCCAAAAATGCCTTTTTTCGTTGGATGCCACCTTCCCCATGTGGATATTGTAATTGGAGATGTAGTAGTCGGCCGCGGTGGTGGCTTGCGTGATGGCTTGTTGAACGCTGGCCGGGATGCGGGCGGTGAACATATCGCCCAAACGCGCATACCCCCACTCAAGGTCGCTCCATTTCTCCGCATTCTCGCTCTTCTCTTTCAAGGTGTAATGTGGGAAGTTGAGCGTGATGACGAATGCTATCTTGTTGGCGAACAGGTCGTTAGATAAGTGAGCGGTTGCATCGTATGCGGCGAACATCTCGTCCACAGGAAGCGATTGATAGCCACTAACGTGGATGGGGAGACTCAAATCCACGGTCAACCTGTTGCTGTAGCCGAGAATGGATTCGAAATTGTCGCACAAACGTTGGAAAAGCACTTTCTTGTCGGAAGGGCTGACGCAGAAGTTGTTGACGCAGAACTGGCTGAACTCTTCAGCTGTCCCGTCCTCTTCCGTCCACAAAGCAGCCGTCTGTGTGATGCCCCGCGTTACCATGGCGGAGCTCATTTTGGTGTGCGGTTGCACATCGCTGACGGTTTTTTTGATTACATCTTCCGAAATGAAATTTTGTGCAGGCATACTAACGAAAAGCCCGATGAGGGTGAGAAAAATGAGAAGTCGCTTCATTATCAGTTTTTTGCAGAGATGTTGTGCGAAAGTTCTACTTCGCGAACAGTTTTTCATTATAGCGTTTGAGGCATTCCAAGACGTTGGTTTTCACGTGGATGAAGTCGTCGGCGCCAGCGGCTTTCAGCGCGTCGATGCTTTCGGTCGGGTTTCCTGCCACGATGAAGATGAAGCCAGCGGCTTTGGCTGCTTTGGCAGCTTCCACACCCAAGGTGGCGTACTCTTCGTCGGAACTGCAAACCACGATGATGTCGGCTTTCACGGCTTTGGCTGCTTCGATGCCTTCGGCGATGGAGTCGAAACCAGCGGGCTCGATGATCTCATAACCGGCGCAGCCGAAGAAGTTGGTGGCGAAGCCGGAGCGAGCCTGGCGCATCGCAAGGTTGCCGACCTTCATCAGGAATACTTTCGGACGGCCGTTCTTCGCAGCATATCTCTCGGTTTCCAAACGCAATTCTTCGAAAGCAACAGCGCCGCGATAGGTTTGCAGACCGGCATGCTCCCGTTCTGGTGTGACTTCGATTTTATCCAGCATTGTCTCTTTGATGTTCGGGAATTGGTTGGTACCCAGTAGGATATACTTTCTGGTGGCGATGTCCATGTTGCGTTTCTGGCAACTCTCTTCAATGGCGGCTTTGATTTTGCCATCGAGAATCATTTGGGTGATGCCACCTTCGGCTTCCACCGATTGGAACAGCTTCCAAGCGTGTTCGGCGATGGAGTCGGTGAGGTTTTCAATGTAATAGGAGCCGGCAGCAGGGTCAACGGTTTTGTCGAAATAGGATTCTTCCTTGAGAATGATCTGCACGTTGCGGCTGATGCGGCGGGAGAAGTCGTCGTCGGCCTTGAAAGCCACGTCGAAGGGTTGCAGGGTGATGCTGTCGGCGCCACCCAACGAGGCTGACATCCCTTCCGTAGTGGTTCTCAGCATGTTGACATACGGGTCGAAGATAGTTTTGTTCCAGCAGGAGGCTACGGAGTTGATGCGGATTTTGCAGCTTTCGTCGCACTTTGGCTGGTATTGTGACACCATCGTGGCCCACAGCAGGCGGATGGCTCTCAGTTTGGCTATCTCCATGAAGTAGTTGGAGGAGATGGAGAGGGTGAGTTCCATCTTGCCGGCAATCTGGTCAATGGTCAGACCATTGGCGGTGGCGAAAGCGAGGTATTCGTTGGCGATGCCTAAAACGTAGCCGAGTTCTTGCACGATGGTTGCGCCGCCGTTGTGCATCAGGATGCCTTGCACGTTAACGGCTTTGAACTTTGGCATGTTTTCAGTCATTTTCACCAAATCGACGGCTTCGCGCATGTCGGCGCCTTGGCTGAAGTAGAATTTCCCTTCGCGCAGGCAGTATGCGATGGCGTCGAAGCCCGTGCCGCCTTTGACCTGTGTTTTGTCTATCTTGTTGTCATCCAGGTATTTGATGAAGTTCTCAATCAAGGTCATGTAGTCGTTGGCATGGAGAAATTGCACGCCAACTTTTGTCAGGTCGATGCCGCCGAGCAAAGTGGCCAGGTCGCTTTCGTTTTGGATTTCCTTGCAGTTGAAGGCGATGGTGGTGGCGCCGCCTTTGATGGAGGCGAGGGCGATTTCGTTCGCTTTTTTCGCATTTTTCTCTTTCACATTCTGCACGATTTCCCATGCGTTGTTGTCGGCCTTCGTGCCGCGAGTGAAGGGGAATTCATTGGGAAGCGCATTGAGGTAATCAATGTCCTTCAGGTCTTCGGCCCTGTAGTAGGGACGTACCTTGAAGCCTTCATTGGTGCGCCAAACCAGTTTCCGTTCATAGTCTGCGCCCTTGAGGTCGCGTTGGATGACTTCTTCCCATTTCTCGGTCGGGATGGGATCGAATTCACTGAATAATTTCTCGTCTGTCATGGTCTCTGTTATTTTGATTTATTGATTTTTACTCAAATTTTTTAATACAAAAAATGCGGGTGCAAAGGTACGAAATAATTCAGTATGCAGGATTCATAATTGTGAATTATTTAGAGGGTAAAAATCAGGGGGCGAATTGGAAAATCCGTCCCCTGTCGATGTGCTGTTTGGATGGGTGTTGGCAGATACTTAAACCTCCTGCCTCATCGCTCTTACCGCTTCATCATCTCCTCGATTTCCTCAACCTCCACGGGCATGTCGGGCATCAGATTGATGGGGGTGTCGGCGACGACCACGTCGGTTTCAATTCTCACGCCGATGCCCTCCTCGGCCACGTAAATGCCTGGTTCACAACTTAGTACCATGCCCGGCTGGAATGTCCAGTCGCGTTGCCCCACGTCGTGTACGTCCAAACCGATGAAGTGCGACGTGTTATGCATGTAGTATTTCTTGAAGAGTGGATGGGCGGGGTCTTCTTTCTTGATGTCGTCCCATTTCAGCAGACCGAGTTTTACCAATTCCTCGTTCATCCGCTTGAATACGAAGTCGTTGATTTTGTGGATGTTCATTCCTGGTTTGAAGAGCGGGATGGTCTCTTTGAAAATAGCGAGCGTGCTGTTGTAAATCTCTTTCTGGCGCGGGGTGAATTTGCCGTTCACTGGCACGGTGCGCGTTGCGTCGCCGGCATAGTTGGCATACTCGGCGCCGAAGTCCATCAGCAGCAAGTCGCCGTCTTTCATCACCTTGTCGTTCTTGATGTAATGGAGGATGCATGTGTCTTGTCCGGCAGCGACGATGGGGGCGAAGGAGTGGCCGGTTGCGCCGTTGCGGAGCATCTCGTAGGTCAGTTCCGCTTCGATTTCATACTCGTATTTCCCGGGCTGGACCGCCTTCAATGCGCGCCTGAAGGCCTTCGTCGTGATGTCGCAGGCGTGTTTCAGCGCCTCCAACTCTTCCGGCGATTTGTTCGCGCGCAACGGGTAGAGAATGGGGGCGAGGCGACGGTAGGTGTGCAGCGGGTACTCTTCCATCAGCTGTTTGGCAAAGCGGTGCTCGCGTGTAATCGGCTCCCAGCGCAGACGCGGGTTCTCCGGCAGATGCAGATAGACGTTCTGCGAGTTCACCATCAAATCCTGCAAGATGTCCTGAAAATTGTCGGTAAACATAACTGTTTGGATGCCAGAGATTTGTGATGCCTGCTCTTGGGTGAGGCGATGTCCGTACCAAACCACCATCTCCGGACTCGGATTCTTGATGAATAGGATTTCGCGGTATGCTTTGTTCGGATGCCACGGTGCCAACGTCAGATAGGTCTCCTCTTGGTCGATGCCGGTCAGATAGAGCATTTCGGAGTTCTGGCGGAAGGGCATTGTGGTGTCGCCGCAACGCGGAAACTCGCTGTTGGAGGTCAGAATGACCAGTGAATTCTCTTCGATTTCTCCAACCACATTCTTGCGGTTGTTGATGTAAAATTGCTGATTTAATGGTTCGTATCTCATGGGATTGTTGATTTGTTGAATCTTTGTTTTGTTGATTTGTTTGATAAAATTTTCCTCACGAAAATCTTCTACCTCTTAGCTGAATATAAAGTTCGCAAAAGTACAAAGATTTCCCCGGAAATCCCCAAAAAAAATGTAATTTTGCACCCTGTTTTTTAACACCCTTATATTATGGAAATTGCAACGAAATACGAGCCGCAACTGATTGAAAACAAGTGGTATGAATTCTGGATGGAGCATAAGCTCTTCGCTTCGAAACCCAATGGCAGGCCGTCGTTCACGGTGGTCATTCCGCCGCCGAATGTGACGGGCATCCTGCACATGGGGCACATGCTCAACAACACGATTCAGGATATTCTGGTTCGCCGCGCACGTATGATGGGCTTCAACGCCTGCTGGGTGCCTGGCACC